>NZ_VRVF01000002.1:0-163775 GCF_008040045.1 Methylobacterium sp. WL8
GGCCGGGGGCGGGCCGACGGGACCGCCGTCACGGGGCGGGCCGTCCTCCGGGCCGCCGGCCTCGCGTCGTCCGGACGATCCGGCCGTCTCGGTCATCCTCGATAACCCCGCTTCGCGACGCCGGCCTCGACGGCCTGCATCCGCTGCCTCGCTTCGGACATAGGGGCCTCACGCAGGATCGAGCAGCGCGCCGGTGACATGGCGGTGCGACCCTTCCCGCGCGCGCCGCTTTTCCGCCTTCGCGACACGGCATCGGGTCTTCGCTTCGATCCGAGGGACGCCCCGAAATGCCGATGACGACACGGACCACAGCCCTCCTGCTCGCCCTGCTTCCCCTGATGCCGATGGCGGCGGCCGCGCAGGATGCGACTCCCCTCGGGATCGGGCTGGAAGGGTTCGCCTACCCGTATCCGGTGCGCTTCCTCGCCCTGTCGCGCGACGGCGAGGCCCAGCGCCTCGCCTACATGGACGTGGCGCCGACCGGCGCCGCCAACGGCCGTACCGCCCTGCTGCTGCACGGCCGCAACTTTCCGGCGAGCTACTGGGCCCCGGTCATCGCGGCGCTGACCGGAGCGGGCTACCGCGTGGTGGCGCCGGACCAGCTCGGCTTCGGCAAGTCCTCGAAGCCGGTCGGCCCGTTCACCTTCGACGCGATGGCCGCCGACACCGTCGCGCTGCTCGACCGCCTCAACCTGCCACGGGTCGACGTGGTCGCCCACTCGATGGGCGGGATGCTGGCGGTGCGGCTGGCGCGCAACGCGCCCGCGCGCGTCAACAGCCTCGTCCTCGAAGCGCCGATCGGGCTCGAGGATTACCGATACAGCGTGCCGCCGGTCGGCAACGAGACCCTGCTCAAGCGCGAGGGCGAGCTGACGGCGGCCGCCTACCGCCGGCAGCTGATGACGAGCTACGCGCTGTCCCTGCCGGAAGCCGCGATCGAGCCCTTCGTCGCAGTGCGCGAGCGGGTGAAGGAGGCGGGCGAGTATCCGCGCTGGCTGCAATCGTTCGTGAATTCCTACACGATGATCTGGGGCCAGCCGGTGGTGCACGAGATCCCGCTGCTTCCGATGCCGACGCTGTTCATCATGGGCGGCGCCGACCACAACGCGCCCGGAAAGCCCTTCGCGCCGCCGGAACTCGCCGCCAAGATGGGCCGCAACGCCGACAACGCGACGGCGCTGGCGGCGAAGATGCCGAACGGCCGGGCGATCGTGTTCGAGGGCATCGGCCACCTCGTCCACATGGAGGCGACTGACCGGTTCGACGCGGCGATGCTGGATTTCTTGAATGCGCATTGAGGGCGCTGGGAGGCGCGGCCCCGAGTAGCTGAATCTGAAGCGCTACGGGTGGCAAAAGTCTCGAATGAGACCTGTTATGGTCTCATCTGGTTTCGGAGCATCCGATGAAAAACGAGTCCGCTCTTGCCGATCTGCTCGGCATCGCGCCGTACGCTTCCGGCGCCATCCCGCAATCCGAAATGGTCGCCCGAATCAATGCTGGCCTGCCGATCGGAGCCGTCGCCCGCGTCGCCACCGCGGTGGCGCCCGACGACCGGACCTTTGCCTTTCATCTGGTGAAGCGGGCGACCCTGCATCGGCGGCGGTCCGCATCGACAGGCGATGCGACGCTTTCCGCGCTGGAGGGCGCCAAGGTCGTCCGCGTGGCGCGCGTCTGGGAGATGGCTTGCGAGGTCTGGAAGGACGATGACGCGGCCCGCGACTTCCTGCGTCGGCCGCATCCGCTTCTAGAAGGGCGGCCCCCGATCGACGTGGTTCTAGAATCGGAGTTCGGCGGCCCACGGGGTCGAGGCCGTGCTCGGGCGCCTTAAATACGGCTCGGAGGCGTGACGGGGCAGACGCTCCGTCAGGTTCAGATGGCCTATCGCATCGGTGATCCCGACGGCAGCCATCCGATCTTCGATGCCACCGGGTCCGGCCTGTTTCCCGGACGTTGGAACACGCCGGCAAGCCCGATGATCTACGCCGCCGCAGACTATGCGACGGTACTACTGGAGAAGCTCGTTCACGGAAGCGGTGCGCTACCGCCGAACCAACACTTCGTCGAGATCACGCTCTCCGTCGGCCTATCGTACGAGATGCTGAACCAGGCGGCCGTTCCAGGGTGGGATCATCCCGATTGTGCGGTATCGAAAGCCTACGGCGAGGAATGGCTCCACGAGGGGCGTTCGCTCCTGCTCTTCGTGCCCAGCGTGGTTGCGCGGGTCGCGAACAACATTCTGATCAATCCGCGACACGCTGAATTCAATCGGATCGCATACAGCCTACATCGCCCGGTCTGGTGGGATCAACGTATGTTTCCATCGCGTTGATCTGCGCTCAACCACGGGATGTCGGGTCTCTGTGGACGGGCCACCGACCCGAAGGATCGGCGGACCCGGCATCCTGCATCCGCTCACGCTCTGCCGGGCGAACCCCGCCGCAGCAAAAACACCCCCTGCGCGCCGATCAGGTTCCAGAACCACCACGGCATCGAAAAGCGCATCGGGCGGCCGCGGGCGTCGAGCGCCGCCGCCTTCTCGATGTGGGCGTCGACCGCGTGGCACAGCTCCACGAAGTCGCGCATGGTGCAGTGGTGGATGTTCGGGGTCTCGTACCAGGCCTCAGGCAGGATCTTGGTGATCGGCATCCGCCCGCGGAAGGCGAGCTCCGCCCGCACCCGCCAATGCCCGAAGTTCGGGAACGAGATCACCACCTGCCGGCCGATGCGCAGCAGGTGCTCCAGCACGATGCGCGGGTTGCGCGTCGCCTGGATGGTCTGGGACAGGACCACCACGTCGAACGCGTCGTCGGGGTAGTTTTCCAGATCCGTGTCGGCGTCGCCCTGGATCACCGGCAGGCCGCGGGCGAGGCAGGCGTTCACGCCCTCGCGCGACAGCTCGATGCCGCGCCCGTCGACGCCGCGGCGGTCGCGCAGCAGCGCCAGCAGCGAGCCGTCGCCGCAGCCGATGTCGAGGACGCGGGCGCCCGGCGGCACGAGGCCGAGGACCACGAGGTGATCGACGCGGGCAGCCCCGGATTCGGGCGTGCGCGGCAGGTCGTTGGCCGCCTCCCAGGGCGTGCCGGAGGCGGCGTCGCCAAAGGCGAGGTCGTCGCGCCCGCTCACAGCCCGCGCGCCCGTGCGGCCGCGTCGACGAAGCCGCGGGCCGCCGAGAACAGCATCGGCTCGTCGAGGAGGAAGGCGTCGTGGCCCTTGTCGCTCTCGACCTCGACGAAGGCGACAGGGGCCGAGGCCGCGTTCAGCGCGTGGACGATCGCGCGGGAATCGGCCGTCGGGAACAGCCAGTCGGAGGTGAACGAGACCACGCAGAACCGCGTCTTGGTGCCCTTGAAGGCGTTGGCGAGTACGCCGCCATGGTCGGCGGCGAGGTCGAAATAGTCCATCGCCCGCGTGAGGTAGAGGTAGGCGTTGGCGTCGAAGCGCTCGACGAAGGAGAGGCCCTGGTGGCGCAGGTAGCTCTCGATCTGGAAGTCGGCGTTGAACGAGAAGGTTGGCGCCGAGCCGCCCTGGAAGCGGCGGCCGAACTTCCGGTGGAGCGCCGGTTCGGAGAGGTAGGTGATGTGCGCGCCCATCCGCGCGACGCCCAAGCCCTTCGAGGGCCGGGTGCCGGCCTCGAGGTAGCGCCCGTCGGCCCAGGCGGGGTCGGCCATGATCGCCTGCCGGCCGACCTCGTGGAAGGCGATGTTCTGCGCCGAGTGGCGCGCGCCGGTGGCGATCGGCATCGCCGCGAACACCCGCTCCGGGTAGAGCGAGGCCCATTGCAGCACCTGCATCCCGCCCATCGAGCCGCCGACGCACAGGAAAAGGTCGTCGATGCCGAGATGGTCGAGCAGCATCGCCTGCGCGCGGACCATGTCGCGGATGGTGACGAGCGGGAAGTCGAGGCCGTAGGCCGCGCCCGTGCCCGGATCGATCGAGGCCGGCCCGGTCGAGCCCATGCACGAGCCGATCACGTTGGAGCAGACGACGAAGTAGCGGTCGGTGTCGATCGGCTTGCCCGGGCCGACTAGGGTCGTCCACCAGCCCGGCTTGCCGGTGACGGGGTGCGGGTGGGCGAAGTGCTGGTCGCCGGTGAGCGCGTGGCAGATCAGCACCGCGTTGGTGCGCGCGGAGTTGAGCGTGCCCGCGGTCTGGTAGGCGACCTGGAACGGTGCGAGTTCGGCGCCCGAATCCATCGTCAGCGGACGGTCGGCCTCGAACCGGGCGACGAGCCCCGCCGGGTCGCGGGCCTGCGACGGCTCGCGGCTGCGGGTCTCCGGCTCCGTCGCGGGGGTGGCCGCGAGGGCCGGGTCGAGGGGATTGTCCATGAGGCTGCTGGAAACGGCTTCCCGCGCGCGGCGCTGACGAAGGTTGCGAGATCGTCGGCTTCCCGCGCCCGCCGCAACACCCGAGGTAGTGTGCGCGCCGTCGAGCGTCAACGAAGCGGGCGGCCGGCAGGCCCGTTCATCCGCAGCCGGTTGTCGATCCTGCGGCGGGCGCACGCTGGCCCTTCGGCGCGGCGGGCCGTAAACACGCCCGAGCAGCCCCGTTCTCAGCTTGTCGAACCATGCGCTTCCCCAAACGAGCCGCGCCGCCGATGGAAGACCTCGCCGCCCTCCGGGCCGAGATCGACCGGATCGACGCCGAGATGCACGCGCTGCTGATCCAGCGCGGCGGGATCATCGACCGCCTGATCGCGGTGAAGGGCACCTCGGCCTCGGGCTCCGCCTTCCGTCCGGGCCGCGAGGCCGCGATGATGCGGCGCGTGGCCGAGCGCCACCGCGGGCTCCTGCCGCTCGACACCGTCGAGGGGATCTGGCGGGTCATCATCGCGACCTTCACCTACGTCCAGGCGCCGTTCTCGGTGCATGCCGACATCTCCGCCGGCGACCCGGCGATGCGCGACTCCGCCCGGTTCCACTTCGGCTTCACGGTGCCCTACCGCCCGCACCCGACCTGCGCGGCGGTGATCGAGGCGGTCGCTGCCTCGCGCGGCGACCTCGGCATCTTCCGCTTCGACCCGCGGGCCGCCCAAGCGCCTGGCAAGGGGCGGGGCAAGGGGCCAAGCAAGGGCGAGGCCTGGTGGGAGGGGCTGATCGGCGAGGGCCGCCCGAAGGTGATCGCCCGGCTGCCCTTCATCGAGCGGCCGGCCCACCCGGCCGGCACCCCGGTCTTCGTGGTGGCCAAACCGCTGGACGACCCGGCGGCGGCGCAGCGCGACTGGGTGCTGTGGGCGGTCCGCTGTGCCGCCTGGACGGAGGAGGCCGAGCGCGCCGTGCAGGGGCTCTACGGCGAGGTGGTGGCGCGGGGCAGGCCCAAGGGCGAAGCCGAGCGTCTTCTTCTGGCGGTGCCCGGCGGCGTCGGCGCGCGGCAACTCGCGGACGCGCTCGACGGCGCGGGCGCGGCGGCGTCGAGCCTCGACGAGACCGGCAGCCACGCGGCGCGCTTCCGGGTGTGAGCGCCTCGGCGCCCTAATCCGGTCGCGCCCCGCTTCATCGGCGCGCGAAATGCTGTAGACGGGCGCCTCACGCGTTTCTTCTTCAGACTGCGAACAAGAATGTCCGCCTCTCCCCGTCTCCGCCCGGTGCCCCGTCCGGGCGTCCTGGCGATCGACCTCTACGTTCCCGGCAAGAGCGGGGCGCCGGGCCATGCCAAGATCCACAAGCTCTCGTCGAACGAGACGCCGCTCGGCCCGAGCCCGGCGGCGGTGGCGGCGATGCAGGCGGCGACGGCCAAGCTCGAGGTCTACCCCGACGGCACCTCCGCCCTGCTGCGGAACGCCATCGCTGCGCGCCACGACATCGATGCGAGCCGAGTCGTCTGCGGCGCCGGCTCGGACGAGCTGCTGTCGCTGCTGGCCTACGCCTATGTCGGCCCCGGCGACGAGGGCGTGTTCTGCGAGCACGGGTTCCTGGTCTACCGCATCGCCATCCTGGCGGCGGGCGGCACCGCCGTGGTCGTCCCCGAGCGCGATCTCACGGCCGACGTCGACGCGATCCTCGCCGCCGTGACCCCGCGGACGAAGATCGTCTACGTCGCGAACCCCAACAACCCGACGGGCACCTACCTGCCGCTCGCCGAGGTGCGCCGCCTGCATGCCGGCCTGCCGGGCGACGTGCTGCTGGTCCTCGACGGCGCCTACGCCGAATACGTCCAGGCGGACGACTATTCGGCCGGGTTCGAGCTCGCGCGCGACGCCGACAACGTCGTGATGACCCGTACCTTCTCGAAGATCCACGGTCTCGCCGCCCTCCGGATCGGCTGGATGGTCGGGCCGGCCCACGTGATGGAGGCGGTCAACCGCATCCGCGGGCCGTTCAACCTGTCCACCGCCGGCATGGCGGCCGGCGCGGCGGCGCTTGCCGACGAGGCGCATGCCGCGGCTGCGGCCGCCCACAACGCCGAGTGGCTGCCGCGGATGGTCGAGGGTGCCCGCGCGCTCGGCCTCACCGTGACGCCCAGCGTGGCGAACTTCATGCTCGTGCACTTCCCGGACGCGCCCGGCCGCTCGGCGGCGGAAGCCGACGCCTTCCTGACCGCCCACGGCGTGATCGTGCGGCGGGTGACCGCCTACGGGCTGCCGAACGCGCTCCGCGTCACCATCGGCGGCGCGGAGAGCAACGAAGCCTTCCTCGCCGCCCTCGGCGCCTTCATGCGAGGCGACCATGCCTGAGGCCGCGCCGCTCGGCTGCCTCGCCGTCGTCGGCCTCGGCCTGATCGGCTCGTCCATCGCCCGCGGCGCCCGCCGCTACGGGTTGGCCGAGCGCATCGTCGCGATCGATGCGGACGAAGCCGTCCGCGCGCGGGTCCTCGACCTCGGCATCGCCGACGCGGTCACCGGCGATGCCGCGGCCGGCGCGGCGCAGGCCGACCTGGTGATCCTGTGCGTGCCCGTCGGCGCCATCGGCCCGGTCGCCGCGGTGATGGCCCCCCACCTCAAGCCCGGCGCCGTGGTCTCGGACGTCGGCTCGGTGAAGGCCTCGGTCGTCGCGGCCGTGAGCCCGCACCTGCCCGACGGCATCGTGTTCGTGCCGGGCCATCCCGTCGCCGGCACAGAGTATTCCGGGCCGGATGCCGGCTTCTCGACGCTGTTCTCCAACCGCTGGTGCATCCTCACCCCGCCGGAGGACGCGCCTGAGGCCGCGGTCGAGCGGGTGCGCGCCCTGTGGCAGGGGCTCGGCGCCGTCGTCGAGACGATGACGCCGGAGCACCACGATCTCGTGCTCGCCATCACCAGCCACGTGCCGCACCTGATCGCCTACAACATCGTCGGCACCGCCGCCGACCTCGAGCAGGTGACGCAATCCGAGGTGATGAAGTTCTCGGCCGGCGGCTTCCGCGACTTCACCCGCATCGCCTCGTCCGATCCGACCATGTGGCGCGACATCTTCCTGACCAACCGCGAGGCGGTGCTGGAAATGCTCGGGCGCTTCAACGAGGACCTGTCGGTGCTGACCCGGGCGATCCGCTACGGCGACGGCGACGCGCTGCACGACCTCTTCACCCGCACCCGCGCGATCCGCCGGGGCATCGTCGCACAGGGTCAGGAGACGGCGGAGGCCGATTTCGGCCGCGCGCGGGCGGCGGAGGGCGTCCCGAACGCAGGGTAGCTCGCCTGGACGGCGGGCCGTTCGTCTTGCCGCCGCCGTGCCGCCATGCTGCAACGGCTGGCATGACCGCGATGACCCTTCCATGACCGCGATGACCCTTACTGATACCCGCGACTTCCTCGACCGGGAGTTTCCGCAGATGCAGGCGGGCGGTCGCGCCTTCCACCTGGAGGCCGTCGGACCGCTGACCGCGCGGATGCGGCTCGATGGAGACGACCGCTTCCTGCGCCCGGGCGGCACGCTGTCCGGCCCTGCGATGATGGCGCTGGCGGACTACGCGCTCTACGCGGCGATCCTCGCCCAGATCGGCCCGGTGGCGCTCGCGGTGACGACGAGCCTCACCTTCAACTTCCTCAGGAAGCCCGCAGGGCTGGTACTGGTCGCCGACGTCGCGCTGCTGAAGCTCGGCCGGCGCCTCGCCGTCGGCGAGGTGCGGATCACGGCGCCCGGCTCGGACGACCTCGTGGCGCAGGCGAACGGGACGTATTCGATCCCGCCGCGGTGAGGGACCTACCGATCGGCGTAGCGGGACCAGAGCGTGACGCCGAAGCCGACGGCGACCGCCATCAGCGGCGCCACGACGAAGGCGACGATCTGAATATCGGTCATAATTTCAGCCTTGCGAGAACGACGCGCGCACAGGTGTAAAGCGCGACGCTCGCGAGAAGAAAGTTCGCGATGCCGACTGCCAGAGTCAACGCCGACAGGCTCGTCTGCGCCGAAACGCCGAAGACGGTGGCGGCGAGCGGCGCGATGACGCCCGCGGTGAACGGGCCGCCCGCGGCGGTGTTCAGGTAGGACGCGGACGGCGTGATCCGCTCGTTCGAGACGAGGCTCATGCCGCTCTTCCGCGCCCCTCCGAGAGCCGCGCGGCGTAGCGGGCGATCAGGTCGACCTCGAGGTTCAAGTGGTCGCCCGCCCGGCGCTCGCCCCAGGTGGTCACCTCCAGCGTGTGCGGGATCAGCAGGACCGAGAAGGTGTCGCCCTCGACCGCGTTGACGGTCAGCGACGTGCCGTCGAGGCAGACCGAGCCCTTCTTGGCGATGAAGTGGGCGATGTCGGCCGGCGCCCGCAGGGTGAAGCGTTCGCTCGCGCCCCAGGCGCCGGCGGTGACGGTCTCGCGCTCGAGGATCTCGGCGACGCCGTCGACGTGGCCGGTGACGAGATGGCCGCCGAGCTCGTCGCCGATCTTGAGGGACCGTTCCAGGTTGATCCGGGTGCCGGCCTCCCAGGCGCCGACCGTGGTCAACGCCAGCGTCTCGGCGGCGGCGTCCACCGCAAAGACGCAGCCGCCGTCGGAGGGTTCGATCGACACCGCGGTGAGGCAGGGGCCGGAGCAGGCGATCGAGGCGCCGAGCGCGATCGAAGCCGCGTCGTAGGCGGCGCGGATGGTGAGGCGGCGCATGCGCGCGTCGCCCGAGACCGAGAGGACCGTGCCGACGTCGCTGACGAGACCGGTGAACATCGCTTAAGCCTCGTTGCGTTCGTAGGTCGTCGCCCGGTCTGCCCCCAGGTCGAGGGACTCGGCGATCCGGAACCGTTCGCCGTCCAGCATCGCCCCGAGATGCGGGCCGACCGCCGGCAGGCCGCCCTGCGGCCCGCAGGTGCCGGGACCGGTGATGAGGGTGCAGGTATCCACGAGATCGGCTTCGGCCAGCGCGTCGGCAAGGTGGGGGCCGCCCTCGCTGCAGAGCCGCGTCAATCCGCGCTCGCCGAGCATCGCGAGCGCCGCGTGCAGGTCGACCCGCCCGCGCTCGTCCGCCGGCACGCGCACCACCTCGACGCCGAGCGATTCGAGCATCCGCTTGGCATGGGCCGGGGCGCCGCGCGTCGTCACGACCAGCGTCGGCACGTCGTGGGCGCTGCGCACGAGCACGCTCGACGACGACAGCCGCAGCTGCGAATCGAGCACCACCCGCAGCGGCGAGCGGGGGGCGAGCCCGGGTAGGCGCACGGTGAGCGAGGGGTCGTCGGCGCGGGCGGTGCCGATGCCGACCAGGATCGCGTCGGCATGCGCCCGCCACAGGTGCACCGCCCCGTCGGCGATCGCGCCGGTGATGCGCAGCCGCTCCGTGTCGGAGGCGGCGGCGAACCCGTCCTGCGTGCGCGCGAGCTTGAGGTGGAGATGCGGCCGTCCGAGGGTCACGCGCGTCACGTGCCCGGCATGGTCGCGGCGGGCTTGGCTCCGAAGCAGCCCGGTCTCGACCGGGATGCCAGCGTCGCGCAAGAGCGCGTGGCCGCGGCCCGAGACCCGCGCGTCCGGGTCCTCCATCGCGCTGACCACCCGCGCGATGCCAGCCGTGACGATCGCGTCGGTGCAGGGCGGGGTGCGGCCATGATGCGAGCAGGGTTCCAGCGTCACGTAGAGCGTCGCGCCGCGGGCGGCCTCGCCGGCATCCGCCAGGGCCAGCGGCTCGCCGTGCGGCCGGCCGCCCGGGGCGGTGACGCCCTGGCCGACGATCCGCTCGGCGCCCGGCTCGCCCGCGACCACCACGGCGCCGACCGAGGGGTTCGGCCAGGTCCGCCCGAGGTTGCGCCGCCCGAGCGCCAGGGCGAGGCGCATGAAGCGCACGTCGGGGATCACGACCGGGACCGCGCCGGGCGCGGCTTGCCCGCCACGACGCCCTCGGGCGGGGCGACCCCGGCCTCTGCGAGCGTTCCGAGCAGGTCCTCGAAGTCCTTGGCCTCGCGGAAGTTCTTGTAGACGGAGGCGAAGCGCACGTAGGCGACGTCGTCGAGGCCCTTCAGGCCCTCCATCACCAGCTCCCCGATCGCCTCCGAGGTGATCTCGGCCTCGCCGCCGCTCTCGAGCTGGCGAGTGATGCCGCTGACTAGCCGCTCGATCCGCTCGGGGTCGACCGCGCGCTTGCGCAGGGCGACGCCGATCGAGCGCTGGAGCTTGTCCCGCTCGAAGGGGACGCGCTTGCCCGAGCGCTTGAGCACCACGAGCTCGCGCAGCTGCACCCGCTCGAAGGTGGTGAACCGGCCGGCGCAATCCGGGCAGACCCGGCGGCGGCGGATCGCGGCCCCGTCCTCGCTCGGCCGCGAATCCTTCACCTGCGTCTCGGAGCCGCCGCAATAGGGACACCGCATCGGGCGGACCTTTTCATCGAGCCGGAAAGACGGCTGCCTCTCGCGAAACGAAAACGGCCGCGGATCGTGGCGATCCGCGGCCGTCTCTATCGTGTTGCGGTGCACGCCGGAAGTGAGGTGCCGGCGGCGTTCCGGTCAGCCGTAGATCGGGAACCGGTCGGTGAGCGCGTGGACGCGGGTCTTGACCGAGGCCTCGACCTCCGGATCCCCCGTCTCGCCCTTGGCCGCCAGGCCGTCGAGCACTTCGACGATGAAGCCGCCGATCTGCTTGAACTCGGCGACGCCGAAGCCGCGCGAGGTGCCGGCCGGGGTGCCGAGGCGGATGCCCGACGTGATCGTCGGCTTCTGCGTGTCGAAGGGCACGCCGTTCTTGTTGCAGGTGATGTCGGCCCGCGACAGCGCGGCTTCCGCCGCCTTGCCGGTGAGGCCCTTCCGCTGCAGGTCGACCAGCATCAGGTGGTTGTCGGTGCCGCCCGAGGTGATGTCGTAGCCGCCCGACATCAGCGTGTCGGCCAGCGCCTTGGCGTTCTCGATCACCTGGCGGGCGTAGATCTTGAACTCGGGCTTCAGGGCCTCGCCGAAGGCGACCGCCTTGCCGGCGATGACGTGCATCAGCGGACCGCCCTGGATGCCGGGGAAGATCGCCGAGTTGAACTTCTTGGCCAGCGCCTCGTCGTTCGTCAGGATCATGCCGCCGCGCGGGCCGCGGAGCGTCTTGTGGGTCGTGGTGGTGGCGACGTGCGCGTGCGGGAACGGCGACGGGTGCACGCCGGCGGCGACGAGGCCGGCGAAGTGGGCCATGTCGACGAAGAAGTACGCGCCGACCGCGTCGGCGATCTCGCGGAACTTGGCGAAGTCCCAGTGGCGCGGATAACCCGAGCCGCCGGCGATGATCACCTTCGGCTTGTGCTCGTGGGCCAGCGCCTCGACCTGCTCCATGTCGATGCGCTGGTCGTCGCGGCGCACGGTGTAGGAGACAGGCTTGAACCACTTGCCCGACACGTTCGGCGGGGCGCCGTGGGTGAGGTGGCCGCCGGCGGCAAGGTCGAGCCCGAGGAAGGTGTCGCCGGGCTGCATCAGCGCCAGGAACACGCCCTGGTTCGCCTGCGAGCCGGAGTTCGGCTGCACGTTGGCGAAGCCGACGCCGAACAGGCGCTTGGCGCGCTCGATGGCGAGGTTCTCGGCCACGTCCACGAACTGGCAGCCGCCGTAGTAGCGGCGGCCGGGATAGCCCTCCGCGTACTTGTTGGTCAGCACCGAGCCCTGCGCCTCGAGCACGGCGCGCGAGACGATGTTCTCGGAGGCGATCAGCTCGATCTCGTGCTGCTGGCGTCCGAGCTCCTGATCGACGGCCTTGGCGATCTCAGGGTCCGCGTCGCTCAGCGAGGCCGCGAAGAACGAATTCGAGAAATGCTTGTCGGCAGCGGTACCGGCGCTCATGGATGGCCTCTGTTCTTGTATGCGGGCGAAATCGGCGCTCTCGTCCCGTCGGCGTGCACGGACGAGCCTTCGTAGCCGTCTTCTTTACACACGTGCACGAGACCCGCCAACACAGGCCTTTTTGCCGCGGGGGGCAAGAAAAGTTGAGGTCGGACCGGCCGCGGCACCGGTTGCGCGTCGGAACCATTGCCGGGGGATCGGGCAGCCCTCCAGAAGGTCTGAAGCATAGGAATATTGACGATAATAGGACTTTATGCCATGGCCTCTCTTGCGAGGGAGCGCTGCAATGAGCGAGCAACGAGACTGGCATCGGCTCAAGCACAGGGTCGCAGAGACCGAAGCGGATCGCGATGCTGACTGCGCTCAGCCATTCCCTCAAAGCCGGCTTTCGACAGGATCAGCCTCGCGGCCCAGACGGGTGCTGGATCGGCGGCGCCGGCCAGATCGTATGCACGCGAATAGATAAAACGGGGAATGCAAGGATCGACGCGAAAACCGAGCTTCTCGTCGACGTCGTCAAGGAGGCCGTCTCGATCGGTGGTGAAGGCAGTGGCGCGGCCTACGGTGTTCAAGTGCACACGACGACGGCAGCAATGCTTCGTGATCTCGATATTCCAGGCATCGGTCGACATGGAATTGAGCAAAGCTTCAGTCTTGGAGATACCGTCCGATACGGTTTGGATGGTGGCGTCCGCACCGATGTCGTTCTACGCGATGGTAGAACCGAATCTTCGCCGATCCTGGCAGTATGGGACTTCAAGACAGGAGGTGCTCTCCTGACGCCGTCTCGAATTCGAGATCTTCGCAGTAGCCTGGGAATTGGCCTGGATGTGCCAATCATCGAAATTCATATCAGTCACGGCATATCCGTAAAGCATGCCTCGGTATTGTTTTCAAAATTCGTCGCGGCAATAATCGTAAAAACTCAGGAATATTGATCATGACGATGGAAGCTTACGCATTTTGTGCGCGTCCGATCGGCTCGATCGAAGAATGGCAGGCATCGATCGATGCCCTCGGGTTCGATCTGAAATTGAAACCGGCTCGGGATCTCGCATATCATCGAGGACACCTTCCGGCGCTCTGGCGTGGCCGGGAGGCCGGGTTCGAGTTCGGCGCTTGCGCATTCACAGAATTGGCGGAGACCTATGAAGACATCGATCTCGGTGGGCCGTGGCCTTACACCTACGCCTTCAATTTCGCGACCCTGCCGGGCTGCGCCGGCACTTGGTTGGCACTGGCCGCCTGCCTGGCGCTGACCGATGGCATAGCCTTCGACCCACAAGAGGGAAAAATTCTTCGTGCCAGAGAATCCGTGCGCTATGCGCAGGATACCGAAAACGGGGTCGATCAGATCGAATCAGGGCAGGTTGGTCGCACGACATCCTGAGTGCCGAATGTCCAAGGTGCTGACGATATGGGCGGCATCGAACGACCTGTCCGCCGGACTTCACGCCGATAAGTTGATCTCCACCAGCACGGTCTCGGTCGTGAACTCTGCCGCGTGCCACGCCTCCGGGGGGAAGTGGAACACGCTGCCGGGGCCGAATGCCGCACGGCCCTGCTCGGTCTCCAGGGTGCCGGAGCCGGAGAGCACCTGCACGAACTGCTCGTGGGCGTGGCTGTGCCGCGGGGCCGAGGTGCCGGCGGGGACGACGATCCGCACCAGGCTGGCGCCCGCGCCCGGGATCGTGCGCTTGGCGACGCCGTTGGCGGCGACGCTCGCGTCGCATTCGTCCCAGGTGATCAGGTGGGCGGTCATGGCGGCTCCGTTGCTGGCGTCACGATGCCGCCGAGCCCGCGGCCCATCAAGTCACGAACCGGTCACGGCCAGACCTTGATCGCCACCGGCCGCCGCAGCAGGTCGCGGTCCGAGGTGATGGTGCAGCCCTCGGTCTTCAGCGTGACGTAGGTGAGGATCGCGGTGTCGCCGACGTCGTCGAAGTTGCGGCCCTCGGCGCGGGGGTCGAGGAGGGACGGGTAGGCGATCAGGCCGCCCGCCGCCGCGCAGGGGTCGTCGTAGAGCGTCGTCCCGGCGACGAGCAGCCGCGGCACGTCCCAGCTGAGCAGGTCGCGCGAGCTCGTCCAGTAGAAGCCGGATTCCGGAAAATTCGCGCCGGCCGGACCGTCGCCTTTCTTGGCCATGTCGCCTTTCTTGGCCATGAAGACCGCGACGAAGGCGCCCGTGCCGCGGTGGCGCACCACGGCGCCGACCGGCGTCGGGAACGGCGCCACCGGCTTGCAGGTCTCGGTCCCCTTCGCTGCGGCCTTCGTGCGGTACGGGTCCGGGAAGGCGGCGGTGAAGCCGGTGCCGGTCCAGGCGCGCCAACTCGCCGGGTCGGCGGGCGTCGCGGTGCGGAACAGGCAGACGCCGGCCTCCTGGTCGCCGGGACGGTCCCAGCCGGTGGTCGAGACGAAGACATAGCGGAAGCGCCCGTCGGCGAACACGTTCGAGGGGTTGAAGAAGCCGCGGTGGCGCCCCTGGCCGACCTCCTGCCGGAACGGGGCCGCCATCGCCACCGCCGGCGGGGTCGTACGCAGGAAGCTGCGGCCGCCGTCCGTGGAGGCGGCGGCGGTGATCGTGTTGTACCAGCACGCCTCGTAGCCCTTGGCGGTGCAGCGCCCCGGGTGTTCGTTCGCCTGATACTCGTGGTGCACGAGCGCGGCGATCGCCGTGCCGTCCTCGGTCCAGGTGGCGGTGATCCAGGAGCGGTCGTCGTAGAGCGCCGGGTCGGCCTTCTCGCCCGAGTCGAGCACCACCTTGCAGTCGAGCTTGAGCCGGTCGAGGTCCGGCCCGCGCAAGGCCCGGTTGCGGTAGTGCATCCCGAACAGGGCGACGGCGCCGGTGGCGTCCCGGAACGCGCGGGCCGAGGCGTCCGGCACGTCGGCGCCGTCGCAGGCGTCGCGCCCGGCCTTGAACACGATGGCCGGCGGACCGACCAGTGTCAGGCTCGACAGCGGTGGCTCGGCCGCCGCCTGCGCGAGCGCCGGCAGCGACAGGACGGCGAGCACGAGGCGGAGGCGCATGCGGGTGACCGGTGGTTGCGCCCAGAGCGCGCGTGGACGACGTGCGCGGTTGAAGCAGACCCTGCGCGCCTGGACAAACCACCGGAGTTTCTGTTCAGAACCGTTACAGAATGGCTTCCCGCCGGTGCGGGGCGTCCGATCCTCCCCAGCCGAGTGTCCCCTTCCATGTTGATCCTGATCCTCGGGCTGGTGCTGTTCCTCGGCACCCATGCCTTCTCGATGCTGCGCGCCAAGCGCTCGGAGGTCGTCGGCCAGGTCGGCGAGGGCAAGTACAAGCTCGGCTACATGCTCCTGTCCGTCCTCGGCCTGGTGCTGATCGGGGTCGGCTTCCACAATTACCGCGCCGCCGGCTACATCGCGGTCTGGGATCCGCCGGTCTGGACGCGCCACCTGTCCCTGGTCCTGGTGCTGCTCGCCTTCGTCGTGCTGGCCTCGGCCTACCTGCCGGGTCACATCCGGGCGAAGGCCAAGCACCCGATGCTGCTCGCGGTGAAGATCTGGGCGACCGCGCACCTGCTCGCCAACGGCGACCTCGGCTCGATCCTGCTGTTCGGCTCGTTCCTCGCCTGGGCGGTGGTCGCACGGATCAGCGCCAAGCGCCGGGCACTCACCGCGGGCCAGGTCGTCGCGCAGCACGGCGGCGCCGCGGCGCCTGCGGGCTGGCGCAACGACGCGATCGCGGTGGTCGTCGGCGTCGTCGCCTGGTTCGTGTTCGGCAAGTACCTCCACCCGCTGCTGATCGGCGTCTACGCCTGGCCGGGCCAAGCCTGAGGCCTGCCCGGTCGCCAAACCGGCGCCCGCGTGCTAGGCGCGGGCCGATCGAGACGCTTCAGGTCGTCCGGCTCACGCGCCGGACCGGGATACGATGGCTGAGAACAACGAGTTCATCCGCGAGGTCAACGAGGACTATCGCCGGGACAAGGTCGCCGAGATCTGGCGCCGCTACAGCGGCGTGATCATCGCGGTGGCGATCCTGGTGGTGGCCGGCGTCGGCGGCTGGCGCTACTGGCAGACGGCCCAGCGCAACGCTGCCGAGGCCGCCTCGCAGCAATTCGACGAGGCCAACCGCCTCGCCCGCGACGGCAAGGTCGCGGAGGCCGACAAGGCCTACGAGGTCCTCGGCACGCAGGGGCCGGCCGGCTACCGCCTGCTCGCCCGTTTCCGCTCGGCTGCCGAGACCGCCAAGCGCGACCCGGCCGCGGGCGCTGGCGCCTTCGACGCCATCTCCGGCGACACGGCGCTCGGCGACGGCCTGCGCGACCTGGCCCGGCTTCGTGCCGCGCTGATCCGCCTCGACCTGCCGGACCCGGCGCCGGCGCTGGCGAGCCTGCAGAGCCTGGCCGCCGGCTCGCCCTTCCGCTTCACGGCCCGCGAAATGCTGGGGCTCGCCGCCCTGAAGAACGGGCAGTACGACGAGGCCGGGCGCTGGTTCGACCAGCTCAACATGGACCCCGAGACGCCGCAGAACCTGCGCCAGCGCATTGAGGTCTACGTCGCACTGGTGGCCGGCGGCCCGGTGACTGTGACACAGGCGAAGCCAGAGCCCGCCGCGCCCCCGCCGCCGATCACCCGCTGATCGCCCAAGATGCTGGCCCAAAACCTCCGGTGCGACTGGCTCGCACCGGAGGTTTTGGGCATTCTCCAGACTTTCGCCGCCGGGCCGGCCCGGCGGCTCGACCGATCATAGAACGGACCACCCCATGGAACTGCCGACCGTCGCGATCGTCGGACGGCCGAATGTCGGCAAGTCGACCCTGTTCAACCGCCTCGTGGGCAAGAAGCTGGCGCTGGTCGACGACCGCCCCGGCGTCACCCGCGACCGCCGCGAGGGCGACGTCGCCTTCGGCGGCCTGAACTTCCGCATCATCGACACCGCGGGCCTCGAGGAGGCCGATTCGGCGACGCTGCTCGGCCGGATGCGGATGCAGACCGAGGCCGCGATCCTCGAAGCGGACGTAGTGCTGTTCGTCATCGACGCGCGCGCCGGCATCCTGCCCGCCGACCAGCCCTTCGCCGAGTTGGTGCGCCGGGCCGGCTGCAAGGTGATCCTCATCGCCAACAAGGCCGAGGGCGGCGCCGGGATGGCCGGCGCCTACGAGTCGTTCCGCCTCGGCCTCGGCGACCCGATCCCGTTCTCGGCCGAGCACGGCGAGGGCATCGGCGAGCTGCACGAGGCGCTGAAGGAGAACCTGCCGGAATCCGACGAGGACGAGGAGGACGACGACCCGCGCGGCAAGCCGCTCAAGGTCGCCATCGTCGGCCGCCCGAACGCCGGCAAGTCGACGCTGATCAACCGGATGCTCGGCGAGGACCGACTGCTCGTCGGCCCGGAGGCCGGCATCACCCGCGATTCGATCTCGCTCGATTGGGAGTGGCACGGCCGCCGGATCAAGCTGCACGACACCGCCGGCATGCGCCGCCGCGCCCGGATCGAGGACAAGCTCGAGAAGCTCGCGGTGTCGGACGGCATCCGCGCCGTGCGCTTCGCCGAGGTGGTGGTGGTGCTGCTCGACGCCACGATCCCGTTCGAGAAGCAGGACCTCACCATCGTCGACCTCGTCGAGAGCGAGGGCCGCTCCCTGGTGATCGGCCTCAACAAGTGGGACCTCGTCGCCGACCAGCCGGGCCTGCTCAAGACCCTGCGCGAGGATTGCACCCGGCTGCTGCCGCAGGTGCGCGGCGTCGCGGTGGTGCCGCTCTCGGGGCTCGCCGGCGACGGCCTCGACAAGCTGATGCAGGCCGTGATCAAGGCGGCGGATGTCTGGGATACCCGCATCTCGACGTCGCGGATCAACGACTGGCTCTCCGAGGCGACGCAGCGCAACCCGCCGCCGGCGGTGTCGGGCCGGCGCATCAAGATCCGCTACGCCACCCAGGTGAAGAGCCGCCCGCCGCACTTCGCGCTGTTCGGCAACCAGCTCAACGCCCTGCCGAAGAGCTACCAGCGCTACCTCACCAACTCCCTGCGCGAATCGTTCGACCTGCCGGGCACGCCGATCCGCTGGAGCCTGCGGACCTCGTCGAACCCGTTCGACAAGGGTTAGGTCACGCGCCGGTTCTCTTGCGAGAGTGAGAGATGGCACGGCGCAGGCGGTGCATGCCCCAGAACGCGCGGTGCCGGTGATGGCGCAGCCATTCCGTCGGCGTCAGTCGCCGGTGAAGGAACACGTGCGAGACGTAGCCCATCCGCGGCCCGGTGTTCTTCTCGCCCTTCGCGAGTTCGATGTCCGGCACGATGTCGCGCTGGAAGCACGTCAGGGTCCGGATGCCCTTGAGGTTCACGTTCATGACGATCGAGCGCGCGTAGTAGCTGAAGCGGTCGTAGAGCAGCACGTCGCGGGTGCGTTCGCTGGACGGGCTCGAGAAGCGCAGCGTCCCGTTCAGGGGGCCGTAGGTCGTCATGACCGCGCGCACGTCGGCGCGGCGCCCGAGATCGATCGAGAGCGACGTGTTCTCGGGGATCGTCGCATAGTGCAGCGGGATGCCGTTCCGCTGCATCGCGAAGGGGCAGGAGCAGTCCGGCATCGCCACCAGCCTGAGGGGCGTGAACAGGCTCGGCAACGCCCGGTAGCGGTGGATGTAGGCCGCGCCGAAGCCGCGCCCGCGCACGAAGTCGTAGACCTGCCGCCCGTAGAGGTCGGCGCCGGCAGGCGTCACGTGGGTGCCGTCCTTCAGCCAGAGCGCGCGTTCTTCCGGGCCGGATGCGGCCACGGGCCGGGCGAGATCGAGGATCGGGATACCGAGGCAGGCCTCGTAATCGTCGAGGAGGCCGGCGACCGTCTCCGACGTGTAGTCGACCCCGCCCTGATACAGATTGAGGAAGGCGACGGGCCGGCCGCGGCGGGCGGTCGCCGCGAGGATCTGGTCGAGGAAGAAGCTTAGCGCGCGGCGGTCGTAGTAGCGCACGTTGCCGGTGAACAATTCCAGCAGGACCCGATCGCAGGCGATCGTGTCGAGGATCTCATCGATCATGTAGGCGATGGCGTGGACGCTGTGCCCGCCCCAGCCGGATTTCAGGAAGACGAGGTCGGCCCCCTCCGCGGCGGCGCATTCGCCGGCCCGCTCCACGTAGCCGACCTCCTCGGTGACGCTGTAGCCGAGGCAGAGGACGCGCACGGGCGCAACGGGAGTCGCACCGGGCGACGGCACGCTCACGCACCCCGCGTCGTTCGAGACAGCCAATCCACCACGGCGTCGAGGGCTTGGCGGTTGTTGAGGCCGGCTTCCCGTGCCGCCTCGAAGGCGGCGATCTGGCCGTCGGCGCTGGTGCCCTCGGTGGCGATGGTCCGGGCGTGGGCGACCTCGGCCGCGCAGCCTAAAGCCGCCGCATCCTCGGCGACGAGGTCGAGCACCGCCTCCAGTGCGTCGGCGAAGGGCAGGCCCGCCTCGCGCGTCTCGTCGATCAGCTCGGCGCCGACGCCGCTGCGCTGGGTGCGCCACAGGTTCTCGTCGGCGAGCGCCCGCGAGACCCCGTCGAGGCCGGCGTTGAGGTCCGGCCGGCGCACCACGAGGCGCACGAGGCAGCGGAACAGGGCGGCGATGGTCAGCGCGTCGGCGAGCCGGGTGCAGCTGTCGGCGATGCGCAACTCCAGCGTCGGGAACTTGATCGAGGGCCGCAGCGACCACCACAGGAAGCTCGCATCCTGGATCGACCCCGCCTCGGTCATGATCCGCACGTAGCGCGCGTAGGCCGCGGCGTCGGCGAAGAGTTCGGGCAGGCCGGTGCGCGGCAGCTCGCCGAAGGCGCTGAGGCGATAGGCGGCGAGCCCCGTGGGCTTGCCCTGCCAAAACGGCGAGGAAGCCGAGAGCGCGAACAGCAGCGGCTGGAACGGCAGCAGCCGGTTCATCAGGTCGACGCGCGCCTCCGGGTCCGGCACCTCGACGTGGACGTGCATGCCGCAGATCAGGCTGCGCCGCCCGGCCAAGCCGACGTCGCGCAGGATGCCGCGGTAGCGGTCGCCCTTGGTCGGCAATTGCCGCGACCAGTCGGCCACCGGATGGGTGCCGGCGGCGAAGATCAGAAGCGCGTGCTCGGCGGCGAGGTCCGCGAGCGCCCCACGCTGCCGGGCGAGCGAATCTCTTGCTTCGGCGAAATCGGTGACGGGCGGCGTGCAGACCTCGACCTGGCACTGCAGCAACTCGCGCCCCGCCTCGGGCAACCGTTCGGCCGCCTCGACATGGAACGGCTTGACCGAGCGCCGCGGCGTGCCGCGCGTCTCCGCGTCGGCCAGGAAGTACTCTTCTTCGATGCCGAAGCGGTAGCTCTCGGTGGTCATCGCATCCCTTCGCGTTCGGCACGTCCGCTGAAACGCGCCGGGTCCGCGAAGGATGCCGTCACCCGCGCAGCGCCCCGCCGACGAGCCAGGCCGGGTCGAACCAGCGGTCGGCGTCGCCGTCGTAGGGGAGGCGGGTCACGTCCCAGTTCTGGATGTACTTGGCGTAGACGTTCCAGACCGCGATGCCGCCGCCGACGAAGACGCGGCGGCCGGGATATCGCGCCAGCACCGCCTCCGGGTCCTCGTGCGAGCGGATCACGTCGATGGTGCGATCCTCGAACGCGAAGGCCGGCACCGAGGCCACCGTCTTCGGGCCGGCGATGAGCACGTGGCCCATGGTCAGCGCGAAGAATCGCGTCACGTCCTCGACGAAGAGCGGATCGGTGTTGCCCTCCCAGGGGAGCTGGCCGTTCAGCCCGAGCTGGCCGCGCTGGCCGATCGCGCAGATGCAGCGCACGTCGATCATCAGGATATCCGAATGGTGCGGGCGCCGTCCGGACCCGTCAGCGCGTCGCTTGCGAGGTCAGGATGCGGTCGGTCGGGAAGTCGTAGATGGTGCCGGAATCCGTCGATCCGGGGCTCGCCAGCCGGACGAAGTGCGGCGCGAGGTCTTCCGGCGTCCGCAGCGTCTCCGGGTCCTCGCCCGGCATCGCAGCGCGGCGCATGTCGGTGCGCAACGGTCCCGGATTGAGCAGCATCGCCTTGACGGCCGTAGTCGCGTTCTCGGCCGCGTAGGTCCGCACCAGGGCCTCGAGCGCCGCCTTGGACACGGAGTAGGGCCCCCAATAGGCCTTGCACTTGGAAGCCGCCCCGGAGGTGACGAAGATCGCCCGGCCCGCATCCGACATCCGCAGCAGCGGGTCGAGCGAGCGGATCAGCCGCCAGTTCGCGGTGACGTTGACGTCCATCACCTGGCCCCACACCTTGGGGGTGATGTGGCCGATCGGCATGAGGTTGCCGAGGATGCCGGCGTTGCCGACGACGATGTCGAGGCGCTTCCAGCGGTCGTTGATCGCCGCGCCGAGCCGGTCGATGCCGTCGTAGTCGGTGAGGTCGAGGGGCACGAGGGTCGCGCTCGACCCGACCCGGCGGATCGCGTCGTCGAGCTCTTCCAGCGCGCCCTGCGTGCGCGCCACGGCGATGACGTGCGCGCCGGCTTCCGCGAGCGCGAGCGCCGCCGCACGGCCGATCCCGCGGGAGGCGCCGGTGACGACGGCGACGCGGCCGTCGAGGGTCTTGGTTTCGGTCATGCGTGGACGGTCAATCCGCTTCGGCGAGCATGGCGAGGCGCTTCGGGCCGGCGATGGCCAGGTCCGTCAGGCCGGTCGGGTAGTCGCCGGTGAAGCAATGGTCGGTGTATTGCGGGCAGGCCTCGACGCGCTCGTTCTCCCCCATCGCCCGGTACAGGCCGGGGATCGACAGGAAGGCCAGCGAGTCCGCGCCGATGTAGCGGCGCATGCCCTCCAGGTCGTGGGTGGCGGCGAGCAGCTTCTCGCGCTCGGGCGTGTCGATGCCGTAGAAGTCGGGATAGGTGATCGGCGGGCTCGCGATGCGGAAATGCACCTCCGCCGCGCCGGCCTCGCGCATCATCCGCACGATCTTCACCGAGGTGGTGCCGCGCACGAGGCTGTCGTCGACGAGCACGATGCGCTTGCCCTCGATCGCCGCGCGGTTGGCCGAATGCTTCATCCGCACGCCGAGCTCGCGCACCGATTGCGTCGGCTGGATGAAGGTGCGGCCGACATAGTGGTTCCGGATGATCCCCATCTCGAAGGGGATGCCGGTCTGCTGGGCAAAGCCGAGGGCGGCCGGCACGCCGGAATCAGGCACCGGCACCACCACGTCGGCCGGCACCGCGGCCTCGCGGGCAAGCTCGACGCCGATGTTCTTGCGCACGGCGTAGACGCTCTTGCCGTTCACCACCGAATCCGGCCGGGCGAAGTAGATATACTCGAAGATGCACGGCCGCATCGGCACCTTGTCGGCGAAGCGGATCGACTCGATGCCGTCCTCCGAGATCACCACGACCTCGCCGTTCTCGACGTCGCGCACGAACTTCGCGCCGATGATGTCGAGCGCGCAGGTCTCGGAGGCCAGCATGTAGCGGCCGTCGAGCTCGCCGAGCACCAGCGGGCGGATGCCGAGCGGGTCGCGGGCGCCGATCAGCTTCTTGTTGGTGAGCGCGACGATGGCGTAGGCGCCCTGGATCGCCTGCAGCGCGTCGATGAAGCGCTCGACGATCCGGGGTTTCCGCGAGCGCGCGGCCAGGTGCAGGATCACCTCGGTGTCCGAGGTCGACTGGGTGATCGCGCCGTCGCGCACGAGGTCGCGGCGGATCGAGAGCGCGTTGGTGAGGTTGCCGTTATGCGCCACCGCCAGCCCGCCGCCGGCGAGTTCGGCGAAGAGCGGCTGGACGTTGCGCAGGATGGTGCCGCCGGTGGTCGAGTAGCGCACGTGGCCGATTGCGGCACGGCCCTTCAGCCGCTCGATCGTGCCGCCGTCCGAGAACGAATCGCCGACGAGCCCGGGGCGGCGCTCGGAATGGAAGACCTCGCCGTCGAAGGCGACGATGCCCGCCGCCTCCTGGCCGCGGTGCTGCAGGGCGTGCAGCCCGAGCGCGACGATCGCCGAGGCGTCGGGATGGCCGAAGATGCCGAAGACGCCGCATTCCTCGCGGAGCGTGTCGCCATCGGTCTCGGGATCGAACACGGAATCCACGGTTGCGGCGTGGTGTGACATGGCCTGAGGTCGATCCCTGGTTGCCGTCCGCCGGAATGCCGCAAGGGGCCGCCCGGAGCGGATCCGCGCGGTCGGCCCGCGGCGCCGTCGTCAAGGCGTTATCTGAGCGCTCGCGGCATCGCAACCAAGCCGGATCGAACGCAGGTCAGGGTGACCGCGGCGACATAAGCATGCGGAGGCGGCCTCAGCGCCGCGGCGCGGGCACGGCCGGGGTGGTCGGACGCACCACCGGAGTCTCGGTCTCGGCCGGCGCGTCGACCGGCTCGTTCTGCGGGGTGTCGACCTTCGGCTTCTTGAACTGCTTGAGGAAGCCCTCCGGGTTCTCGGGCAGCTGTGCGACGAGCGCGTCGCCGGACTTCTCGAGCATCGGGCGGGTGCGCGCCTCGGCGGCCCAGGTCGGGACCTTGCCCTGGACCAGCCAGGACAGGAACACCCAGCCGATCACGCAGATCAGGAAGCCGCGGGCGGCGCCGAACAGGAAGCCGAGCGAGCGGTCGATCGCGCCGATGCGCGAATCGAGCACCACGTCGGAGATCTTCACGGTGATGATGGAGACGACGATGAGCGTGCCGAGGAAGATCGCCGCGATCGAGGCGACGAGGGCCACGGTGTCGCTGGTCACGTGCTGCTTCACCGTCGGCAGCAGCATCGGATAGAGCGACCACGCCACCGCGGCGGCGGCGACCCAGGCGATGATCGCCAGCACCTCCCGCGTGACGCCGCGGACGGCCGCCAGCAGCGCGGAGATCACGACGATGCCGAGCACCACGAGGTCGAGGACGGAAAACGGCATCTGCGGGTTCGGATCGGATGGGGAGATGCCACGACGAAAGCGATGCGGTCTGCGGCTCCCCTGGGACCGCGCGCGCTTTATATCGCGGTGAAACTCGGCCGTCACCCTCGGCGGCGACCGCCGGCCGCCGGAACCGCCGGTTGCAGACAGGCTTCTGCGGCTTGGTTGAAATCCACAACCCAGCGCGGATGGTTCGTCGAGCGGGATAGAGCCGGGCGCTCAATCCTCGTCTTCGTCGTGGGCTGTGTGGCGGCGCTTGCCCGAGCCGACCCGTCGCGGCCCGTTGGCGGCGATTCCGGCCACGAGGTCGGCGATGTGGCGCAGCGACTCCGTCGCGAACGCCCGATCCACCGTCTCGCCGCGCCCCTGCGGGGTCATCGCCTTCGCGAAGCCGAGCTTCTGCGCCTCCTTGAGGCGTGCGCCGGCCTGCGCCACCGGCCGGATCGCGCCCGATAGGCCGATCTCGCCGAAATACACCGTCTCCGGCGGCAGCACCGCGCCCGACAGGGACGAGACGAGGGCTGCCGCGACCGCCAGGTCCGCCGCAGGCTCGGAGATGCGCAGGCCCCCGGCGACGTTGAGGTAGACGTCGTGCGTGCCCAGCCGGATGCCGCCATGGGCTTCCAGCACCGCGAGCACCATCGAGAGCCGGTTCGGGTCCCAGCCGACGACGGCCCGGCGCGGCATGCCGAGCGACGAGGGCGCGACCAGCGCCTGGATCTCCACGAGCAGGGGGCGCGTGCCCTCCATCCCGGCGAAGACCGCGGTGCCGGCGGCCTGGTGGTCCCGGCCGGCCAGGAACAGGGCGGAGGGGTTCGGCACCTCGGCCAACCCCATGTCGGTCATCTCGAACACGCCGATCTCGTCGGTCGGCCCGAAGCGGTTCTTCACCGCCCGCAGGATGCGGAAGTGGTGGCCCTGGTCGCCCTCGAACGAGGCGACGGCGTCGACCATGTGCTCCACCACGCGCGGGCCGGCGATCTGCCCGTCCTTGGTGACGTGGCCGACGAGGATCACGGCCGTGCCCGTGGTCTTGGCGAAGCGGATGAGGGATTGCGCCGAGGAGCGCACCTGCGTGACCGTGCCGGGCGCCGACTCGACGGTCTCGGTCCACATGGTCTGGATCGAGTCGATGATCGCGAGCGCGGGCGGGCGCCCCTGCGACAGGGTCTCGACGATGTCCTCGACGTTGGTCTCGGCGGCCAGCTCCACCGGGTGGCCCGACAGTCCGAGGCGCTCGGCGCGCAGGCGCACCTGCCCCACCGCCTCCTCGCCGGAGATGTAGGCGACGCGCTCGCCGGTCCCGGCCATGGCGGCCGAGGCCTGCATCAGCAGGGTCGACTTGCCGATGCCGGGATCGCCGCCGAGCAGGATCACCGAGCCGCGCACGAAGCCGCCGCCGGTGACGCGGTCGAGCTCGCCGATGCCGGACGGGATGCGCGGCGCCTCGCGGGCCTCGCCGGTCAGGCCTTCGAGGGGGAACACGCGCCCGCGGGCGCGGCCGGGCCGGGTCGCGGCCGGTCCCGATTGCGGGCCGGAGCCGCCGGGCGTCTCCTCGACGATCGTGTTCCAGCCGTTGCAGGCCTCGCAGCGCCCGCGCCAGCGGTTGTAGACCGCGCCGCAGGCCTGGCAGATGAAGGTCTGGTGGATCTTTGCCATGCGCTCGCGACGAATCAGCGGGTCCGGCTCCGTGGCGGAGGACGGCGTCAGCCCCCGATATACGTGCGAACGTAACGGGAACCCAGCCCCGTCAGGATCTCGTAGCCGATCGTGCCCGCGGCTTGTCCGACCGTATCGACGTCGAGCGCGTCGCCGATCAGCGTGGAGACGCCGCCGCGCGCGGCCTCGGGCGCCTCGGTGACGTCGAGGATGATCAGGTCCATCGAGACGAGGCCGAGGATCGGACAAAGGATGCCGGCCACGAGCGCATGACCGCGGCCGCTCGCGGCACGGGGATAGCCGTCGGCGTAGCCGAGCGAGAGCGTCGCGAGGCGCCGGGGGGCGGGTGCGGTCCACCGCCCGTTGTAGCCGGCCTGCGCGCCGGCCTCGACGTGGCGGATCTGCAGGATCGTCGCCTCCAGCCGCACCACCGGCCGCATCGGGTTGGCGGCGCGATAGGGCGTCGGGTTGCCGCCGAACAGC
This sequence comes from Methylobacterium sp. WL8, assembly GCF_008040045.1. Lineage (NCBI taxonomy): Bacteria > Pseudomonadati > Pseudomonadota > Alphaproteobacteria > Hyphomicrobiales > Methylobacteriaceae > Methylobacterium > Methylobacterium sp. WL8. The sequence goes on from NZ_VRVF01000002.1 coordinate 26,118, forward strand.
GCGTAGCCCGGGCGCAGCAGGTCGTGATGCGTCGCCCCGTCGAGGAAGACGCCCGACGAGTTCGCGAGCGAGCCGGGAATGCCGGGGAACGCCGCGCGCACGCGTGCGAAGTCGGCGATCTGCCGGCCGTTGACCGGCTCCCCGGGCAGCTCGGCGCTGACGAGGTGGCTCATCATCAGGTCGATTCCGGCGGCCGCGATCCGCGGGTCGCCGGCGAGCGCCAACGCGTCCGGGACGGAGAGCCCGAGGCGGTTCATGCCGGTGTCGACGTGCAGCGCGGCGGCCCGCGTCCCGCCTCCGAAGGCGGCCCAATCGGACAGCTCCTGCACCGAGCCGAGCACCGGGCGAAGGTCCAGTGCCGCATAGGCCGGCATCGCGCCGGGCAGCAGCCCGTTCAGGACGTAGATCGCAGCCTCCGGCAGCGCATCCCGCACCCGTGCGGCCTCTCCGAGATGCGCGACGAAGAACGTGCGGCAGCCGGCCGTCCACAGCGCCCGCACGACGGCGTCGGAGCCGCAGCCGTAGGCGTCGGCCTTCACCACCGCGGCGCAGGCGCGGCCCGGCGCCTCGGCCGCGAGCCGCCGCCAGTTCTCCGCGACGGCGCCGAGATCGACGGTGAGGCGGGCGCCGTGCCCGGTGGCATCTGTCACGGTGCTGTCTCGGGAAATCGTCGAGCTCCGAGGTTTTTGCCAAACGTGCGGTCGATTCGCCATGCGTGCGGGCGACCCGCAAGGCATGCCATTAACGCGCCAGCGGCCGGAAGGCACGGCGCCTGCAAGGCTGGGCTCCCGCCGACGCCGGAGCCGTCGGCGCGTCGAAGGCCCGCGAGGAAGGATCACCGAGAATGGCGTTCGCCTGCACGATCCCGGCGATTCCCACCGTCCAGCAGGACGATGCGACGCTTCGCATCACCCGGTGGGACTTCGCCCCCGGCGCGGTGACCGGCTGGCACGAGCACGGTTGGCCCTACTTCGTGGTGATGCTGGTGGCCGGGACGCTCCGGGTCCACGACGGCGAGAAGGTCGGCGAGACCGCGCTCGCCGCGGGGCAGGCCTACAGTCGCCCGGCCGGCATCCGCCACGACGTGATGAACGGCTCGGATCATCCGATCGCCTTCGTCGAGATCGAGGTGAAGCAGCCCGGTGCGCTGGTGACGCTGTAGCGCAAACGCCTACGAGACCTCGGGTTCGGGCGGCCACGCGATCGCGCGGGTCATGATCGCCTCGTAGGGATACGGGCACGCGGCGGGGAACACCGACTCGTCGAGGCCGGTCTCGCCTGCGGCCTCGATCCGAGCCCGGCGGTAGGCGCGAGCCAGGAATTGCGGAAGCAGCGGCACGAGGCTCGGGCAGTCCTCGATCCGTTCGGCGACCGAGAGGCGCTGCGTCTTGATCGAGGTGGCCCAGCCGCACGTGCGCCGCTGGGGCTGGTGATCCCATTTCAGCAGGTGAAGCAGGATCACGCGCAGGGCGCTCGTCAGGGCATGGTGTTCCGTGCGGGACAAGGCTTCGATCTCATCGGCGAGATGCGCGAGATCGAGGCGATCCCAGGTGCCCGCGCGCAGGTGCGCGGCCTGCTCCAGCGACCAGGCCGCGAGGTCGGCCTCGTATGCCGTTCCGGATCTCGGGCTCTCCACGCGTCTCGGCGCCGCCACGGTCGTCCTCCTTCATTCGCGCGGTCACAGCCTATCACATCTGGTCCGGCAGCCGGTCGCTCTGGGCGAGGTTGGAGAACCGGGTGATGTTGGCGTCGAACTGCAGCTCCACCGTGCCGGTCGGGCCGTGGCGCTGCTTGCCGAGGATGACCTCGGCCTTGCCGTGGACGCGGTTCATCTCCGCCTCCCAGGCGAAGAACTCCTCGGTGCCCTCGCGGGGCTTCTTGTTGTTGACGTAGTATTCCTCGCGGAACACGAACATCACCACGTCGGCGTCCTGCTCGATCGAGCCCGATTCACGCAGGTCCGAGAGCTGCGGGCGCTTGTCGTCGCGGTTCTCGACCTGGCGCGACAGCTGCGACAGCGCGATGATCGGCACCGACAGCTCCTTGGCCAGCGCCTTCATGCCGGTGGTGATCTCGGTCATCTCCTGCACGCGGTTGTCCGAGCGCTTGCCGGAGCCGGCGAGCAGCTGCAGGTAGTCGACGATCAGCACGTCGAGGCCCTTCTGGCGCTTGAGGCGCCGGGCGCGGGCGGCGAGCTGCGCGATCGAGATGCCGCCGGACTGGTCGATGTAGAACGGGATCGTCTGCATGTCGCGGGCGGCGTCGGTGATCTTGTAGAAGTCCTCCGGCCGGATGTCGCCGCGGCGGATCTTGTAGGAGGGCACGCCCGACTGCTCGGCGATGATGCGGGTGGCGAGCTGCTCGGCCGACATCTCGAGCGAGAAGAACCCGACGATGCCGCCGTTCTTGGTCTTGATCGTGCCGTCGGCCTGCTTCTCGCCCTGGTAGGCCTTTGCGATGTTGAAGGCGATGTTGGTCACGAGCGAGGTCTTGCCCATGGCCGGACGGCCGGCGAGGATGATCAGGTCGGAGGATTGCAGGCCTCCCATCTTGGCGTCGAGGTCCGAGAGCCCCGTGGCCAGCCCCGATAGCTTGCCCTCGCGCTGGTAGGCCTTGGCCGCCATGTCGACGGCGGTGGTCAGCGCGTCCGAGAACTTCTGGAAGCCGCCGCTGTACCGGCCGGCTTCCGCCAGCTCGTAGAGCCGCCGCTCCGTTTCCTCGATCTGGTCGCGCGGCGCCTGCTCGACGGGCGCCTCGTAGGCGCCGTTGACGAGGTCCTCGCCGATGGTGATCAGCCGGCGGCGGATCGCGAGGTCGTAGATCGTGCGGCCGTACTCGCCGGCGTTGATGACGGTCGTGGCGTCGGCGGCGAGCCGCGCGAGGTATTGCATCACCGTCTGGCCGCCGAAGTCGGCGTCGCCGAGATAGGTCTTCAGGGTGATCGGGGTCGCGAGCTTGCCTGCCTTGATCAGCGAGGTCGCCACCTGGAAGATCTGCTGGTGGGCGTCCTCCATGAAGTGCTCGGGCAGCAGGAAGTCCGAGACGCGGTAGTAGGCGTCGTTGTTCACCAGCATCGCGCCGAGCAGCGCCTGCTCCGCGTCGATGTTGTGCGGCGCGACGCGGTACTCCGCCTGCACGGCTTCGAGCTTGGCCGCTAGGGCATTGGGCAGGGCCATCGGCGGTCGCTCCGAATCGATGCGGGCCGGGCCGGCCCCGCATCCCGAACAAGATCCGACGACCATGGCACCGGTAGGGTTGACCGATGCTTAGCCGCCGACGTCCGCGTCACGGTAGCCCGGAACGCGAGGACGCCCGCCCCTCGGTTCGAGGAACGGGCGTCCATCTTGGAACAAACGATGAACGCGTCAACCCTCTTGGGGCGCCGTCCCCGCTGTCACCGCCATCCACAGCCCTCCGTCTCCATCGCAGGAGGCGGGAGGGCGGCGCGATCAGCCGCGGTCGTCGGCGCCTTCGCCGGCCTCGGCCAGCGCCATGCCGACTTCCAGGCCGAGGTCGTCGAGGTTGAACGCCTCGCGCTCGGTGACCGACTCGCCGCGGGCCTGACGCTCGGCCTCCTCGGGGCTGCGGGCGACGTTGACGGTGACCTTCACGTCGACCTCGGGGTGCAGCACCACCGGGACCACGTGCAGGCCGAGCGTCTTGATCGGCTGGTTCAGGGTGAACTGGCCGCGCTCGACGGTGAAGCCGTCCTTGGTCACGACCTCGGCGAGGTCGCGGGTGGAGACCGAGCCGTAGAGCACGCCGGACTCGCCCGACTGGCGGATGAGCACGAAGGTCTGGCCGTCGAGCTTCTCGGCGACGGCCTCGGCGTCCTTCTTGCGGTCGAGGTTCTTCGCCTCGAGCTGGGCGCGCTGGGTCTCGAAGTGCTTCTTGTTGCCCTCCGTCGCGCGCAGCGCCTTGCCGCGGGCGAGGAGGAAGTTGCGGGCGAAGCCCGGCTTCACGTTCACGGTCTCGCCCATCTGGCCGAGCTTGGCGACGCGCTCAAGCAGGATCACTTCCATGGTCTTCGTCCTTCTCTCAGTGGGGCCGCCGCTGCGGGCCGGCCGGGGTCTCAAGGGGCCGCGCCGTCGGGTCGACGGCGGCGGTTGAGCGCGGTGTCGGCGAGGCCGAACAGGGTGAGCACGATCAGGGCGATGCCCTGCGTGAAGAACAGGATCAGGTAGAGGCCGAACAGCATCATGCCGCGGGCGGGCCGGCCGCGGCTGCGATCGTGGAAGGCGGCGAGCCCCTGCAGCGCGAAGACCGCGCTCACCGAACCGACGAGTGCGGTGCCGAGGACGCCCGCGTAGCCCGGCGCGAAGGCGAGGACCGCCGCCACCGCCAGCAGGCCGAGCATGGTGCGCGGCATGATGGTCGCAGGGATGTCCGGCCAGGGCCGCGGCAGGCGGCCCGAGAGCTGGACGATGCGGGCGGAGGCCCAGAGATAGAAGGTCAGGAGCAGGGCGAGACCGTTCGCGGCGAAGGCCGGCACGGTGCGGGCCAGCGCGTCGACCAGCTCGGCATGGGCTTCCGCGGCCGCGGGCGCGGCGTCGGCGGTCTCGCCGGGCTTGCCAGCTTCGGCCTTGTCGGCGGTGGCCGTGTCGGCGCCCGGCTTGTCCGTACCGGGTTTGGCCGGCGCGCTCGGCAGGTCGCGCATCTGGGCGCGGACGATGGTTCCGGCCAAGCCCTTGAGCTGCCCCTCGAACGCCTCGTGGCTCGGCGCCGACATCACGGCGATGGCGATGAAGGCGAGCGCCGCCGTGGCTCCGGTCCAGCCGAGCAGGCGCCCGGTCGGATACCATTCGAGGGTGCCGTCGGCGTTCGGGCGGCCGAGCAGGGCGAGGTAGGCCAGCCACCAGGCCGGCACCGCGAGGTAGGCCGCAAAGCCCAGGCCGAGATAAGGGGAGACGACGAGCGCCAGCGCGAGGCTGCCGGAGGCGGCCGCCGCGAGCGCGGCGCGCGAATTCCAGCCGAGACCCACGATGAGGATCGGCAGGGGCGCCAGGAGGTAGAGGACGATCGCGAGCGGGGTGGCCTTCAGCAGCATTCCGAACAGGAGTGCCGAGACGAGGCCCGCGCCGATACCGATGCCGAGGTTCTGGACCATGAAATCCGCTGTCCCGCCGCCGCGCTCGAAATGCGGGCGGGGTTAGAGGCAGGAAGCGCCCCAACGATCGGGCGGCGGTGATGTCCGCCGCCCGGGAATCGAGGCCGCCGGCTCGGTAGACCGGACCGGCGAACCTCGTGAAAAGCCTACTTGATGACGTAGGGGAGCAGGCCGAGGAAGCGCGAGCGCTTGATCGCCTGGGCGAGCTCGCGCTGCTTCTTGGCCGAGACCGCGGTGATGCGGGACGGGACGATCTTGCCGCGCTCCGAGACGTAACGCGACAGCAGCTTCACGTCCTTGTAGTCGATCTTCGGCGCGTTGGCGCCGGAGAAGGGGCAGGTCTTGCGACGACGGAAGAACGGACGACGGCCACCGCCGCCGGCGGCTCCACCAGCACTTGCACCGAATGCCATGGCTTAGTTCTCCCCGCCGAAGTTGCGCTCGGGCCGGTCGCCGCGATCGCCGCGATCCCCACGGTCGCGGTCGCCGCCGAAGCCGCCGCCGCCACCACCGAAGCCCTCGTCGTCGCGACGACGGCCGCGCTCACGATCCTTGCGGTCGTCGCGGTCGCGCTTCTGCATCATCGCGGACGGCTCGTGCTCGAGCTCTTCCACGCGGATGGTCATGAAGCGGAGCACGTCTTCCGAGATCTGCATCTGGCGCTCCATCTCGGCCATGGCGGCCGGGGGGGCGTCGATGTTGAGCAGGGTGAAGTGCGCCTTGCGGTTCTTCTTGATCCGGTAGGCGAGGGACTTGACGCCCCACATCTCGATCTTCTCGAAACGTCCGCCGTTCTGTTCGATGACGCCCTTGTAGGTCTCGATCATCGTCTCGACCTGCTGGGACGTCACGTCCTGGCGTGCCAGGAATACGTGCTCGTAGAGAGGCATTACGGGCCCTTCAGCTTGAATGAGGCCCGGACATGCAGATGCACGATGAGTTCCGGGCCGGTTCGGTTCGCGAGATCGCCCGGCGCCAAGCCCTCCGAGCCGTTTAAGGGGCCCGAGCGGTTGATCGAAGGCGGAGACACGGGACGACGGCTCATTCGGATGTCGCCCGAGGCGACGCGAAGAAAGCCTGTGCCGCGAACGGCACCGTCCGTTCAGCCCCCAGCCGGAGCGAACGCGAAGGGGGCCGATAGTCGGTTTCGCCGAAAATCGCAAGGCCCGCCCGCAAGGCCGGATCGAGAAGGCGCACCCGCCGGGTCGCACGGATGCTTGCCCGGTAGCGATCGCGCCGCGCGAAGCGCTTCGGGACGGCGACAGTGATTTATCAGTCGCGAAAATCGAAATGTGGACAGATGGTTAGGCCCGGTTCCCTGTGGCCGGGCATCGCCGCGAAAAAATTCTTCCGAACTATCGGTGTCGCGCAACGTTCCTGATCCACATCGATCAAATAAAGGATACATCTGATGCGTAAGACCCTCATCTCCGCCACGGCGCTCGTGCTCGCGCTGTCGGGTGCAGCGTTCGCGCAGTCCGCCACCGGCAACATGAACAACCCCGGCAGCGTGAAGAGCAACTCCGAGAAGGCGATGGAGAAGGGTGGTACCGTGCGCGGCGACATGCCGGCCACCACCGGCACCGCTCCGGGCGCCGCGGGCGCCGCCACCACGATGCCGGCCGCCCGCGAGGACGGCACCCGCACGGTTCCGGGCAACGCCGGCGCCAACCCGGTTCGCTAAGCTCTGCATACCGCCGAGTCTTTCGGCATCTTCGGAAAGGCTGGGCGTATCGCGCCCGGCCTTTTCGCGTTCGAGGGCGCCTTCGAGGGAGGGCGCGACGATCCGCCGGCGGGCGCATCCGCCTTCGAAGCCCCGGCGATGCGGCGGATTTTCCGCTCCGGCGAGGCGCCACGGCGGCGCGATCTGGGCTATGGACGACGCGTCCAACCCGATGCCCTCTGATAAAGGTCGGCGTATGTCGGCACAGCCTCTCCGCCTCGGCGTGAACATCGACCACGTCGCCACCGTCCGCAACGCCCGCGGCGGGGCCTATCCCGATCCGGTGAAGGCCGCGCATCTGGCGGTGGAAGCCGGTGCCGACGGGATCACCGCGCATCTGCGCGAGGACCGGCGGCACATCCGCGACGCCGACATGGAGGCGCTCGCCCGCACGCTCACGGTGCCGCTCAACTTCGAGATGGCCGCCACCGACGAGATGGTGGCGCTGGCGCTCAAGCTGAAGCCGCACGCCGCCTGCCTCGTCCCGGAGAAGCGCGAGGAGCGCACCACCGAGGGCGGCCTCGACATCGTCGGCGGGCGCGCGCACCTGGCGCCCCGCATCCGGGCGCTGGCCGAGGCCGGCATCCGCGTCTCGCTGTTCGTCGAGCCCGACCCCGCCGTGATGGAAGCGGCCCACGCGCTGGGCGCGCCAGTGGTGGAACTCCACACCGGCAGCTACTGCGAGGCCGCGATCGCGGGAGACGCGGCGGCCACGGCGCACGAGCGCGACCGGATCGTCCGCGCGGCCGCGCACGGGCAGGGTCTCGGTCTCGAGATCCATGCCGGACACGGGCTCACCACCGGCAGCGTCGGGCCGATCGCGCGGATCCCGGAGATCCGCGAGCTCAACATCGGCCACGCCCTCATCGCCGACGCGATCTTCGTCGGGCTGCCCCAGGCGATCCGCGACATGCGCACCGCGATGGATGAGGCCCGCGCCGGAGGCCGGGGCCGATGATCCTCGGGATCGGTTCCGACCTCTGCGACATCCGCCGGATCGAGCGCTCGCTGGAGCGCTTCGGCGAGCGCTTCACCCACCGGGTGTTCACCGACGGCGAGCGCGCCCGATGCGACCGCAAGGCCGCTCGCGCGCCCTCTTACGCCCGGCGCTTCGCCGCCAAGGAGGCCTGCGCCAAGGCGCTCGGCACCGGCCTCGCCAACGGCGTGTTCTGGCGCGACATGGAGGTGGTGAACCTCCCCAGCGGTCAGCCGACCCTCCGCCTCACCGGGGGTGCCCAGGAGCGGCTCGCCGCGATGCTTCCGGCCGGCCACGGGGCCAAAGTCCACGTCACGCTCACCGACGATCCGCCGATGGCACAAGCTTTCGTGATCATCGAGGCCGTGCCGGAGGGTACCGGACGGGATTGACGCGCGATCCCGGCGCGTTGCGGGGGAACCCGGGTTGGTCTAGACCCCCGCGACGCAACGGACACGGGTGGGGCGCCGCGGGCGGCGCCCGCGCGGGCCGTCGGCCTCGTCCCGGACGGATCGCCAGACGGATCGACAGATGGAACGCGCGCGCTTGGATCGGGACGGAAAGCACGAAGTCCGCACGCAGCCGGGCACCTGGGCCAGCATCCGCGAGACGCTGAAGGTCGGGATCCAGGCGCTGCTGATCGCGCTCGTGGTGCGCACGCTCCTGTTCCAGCCGTTCAACATCCCCTCCGGCTCCCTGATCCCGACGCTGCTGATCGGCGACTACCTATTCGTGTCGAAGTACTCCTACGGCTACTCGAAATACTCCCTGCCGTTGAGCGAGTACCTTCCGATCAAGTCGGAAGGGCGCGTCTGGGCGGCCGAGCCCAAGCGCGGCGACATCGCGGTGTTCAAGCTGCCCAAGGACAACGCCACCGACTACATCAAGCGGGTGATCGGCCTGCCCGGCGACAAGATCCAGATGATCGACGGCGTGCTCAACATCAACGGCAAGCCGGTCAAGCGCGAGCGCATCGCCGACTACGAGACCATCGACCCCTACGGCCAGGCGACGAAGGTGCCGCAGTACAACGAGACGCTGCCGAACGGCGTCGTGCACCACACAATCGAGCGCGACGGCGACAACGGGTTCTGGGACAAGACCGAACTCTACACCGTGCCGCCGGGCCACTTCTTCATGATGGGCGACAACCGCGACAACTCGACCGATTCGCGCGACCTCGCCAACGTCGGCTACGTGCCGTTCGAGAACTTCGTCGGCCGCGCCGAGATGATCTTCTTCTCGATCGACGAGGGTACGCCCGCCTGGCAGATCTGGAACTGGCCGGCCCACGTGCGCTGGGGCCGCCTGTTCTCGACGATCCACTGACCTCCGCCTTGGCCGACGAGGCGCGCCCCTCCGCCCGCGCCCGGCGCAAGGCGCGGCCCAGGCCCGACCTGTCGGCGCTGGAGGCGCGGATCGGGCACAGCTTCGCCGACCCGTCGCTGCTCGTCCGCGCGGTGACGCATGTCAGCAAGGCGGCCGGCCGCGTCGGCAGCTACCAGCGCCTCGAGTTCCTCGGCGACCGCGTCCTCGGCCTCGCCATCGCAGACAGGCTCTACGCCGCCTTCCCGGAGGCCGACGAGGGCGACCTTTCGCGGCGCCTCGCGGGCTTGGTTCGGCGCGAGACCTGCGCCGCCGTCGCCACCGCCTGGGACGTCGGCCCCCACCTCGTCCTCGGGCAGGGCGAGGTTTTGGGCGGCGGGCGCCGCAACCAGACGATCCTGGCCGACGTGTGCGAATCCATCCTCGGCGCGGTCTACATGGATGCCGGCTACGAGGCCGCCCGGGCGCTTATCGAATCCGCCTTCCGCCCGGCCGAGCCGACCGGCGCGCCCCGCGGCCGCGACGCGAAGTCGGCGCTGCAGGAATGGGCGATGGGCCGCGGCCTCGCGATCCCGGTCTACGAGGTCGTCGAGCGCTCCGGCCCCGACCACGCCCCGCATTTCCGCATCGCCGCCCGCGTCGCCGGGCTGGAGGCGGGGATCGGGGAGGGGCCTTCGAAGCGCCTCGCCGAGCAGGACGCCGCCCGCGCCGTACTGGGCCGCGAGGGCATCGTCGAGGGTGGCGGCCCTGGCGGGCACGAGGCAAGGCACGGGGTCGGCGAGCGGCCGAGCGAGGACCGAACATGAGCGCGATGGCCCAAGAAGAGCCCCAGGACGACCCGCAGGACGATTCCGAGGACGCGTTCGAGGCGGCGCCGGAGCGGGCGCCCCCGAGCCTGCTGCCGGGCACGCCCACCGATGCCAAGGCCGGCTTCGTCGCCCTGATCGGCGTGCCCAACGCCGGCAAGTCGACGCTCCTGAACAGCCTCGTCGGCACCAAGGTCTCGATCGTCTCGCGCAAGGTCCAGACCACGCGGGCGCTGGTGCGCGGCATCCTGATCGAGGGCTCGGCCCAGGTGGTGCTCGTCGACACGCCCGGCATCTTCCAGCCGAAGCGCAGGCTCGACCGGGCGATGGTCCACTCCGCCTGGAGCGGGGCGGCCGACGCCGACGCGGTCTGCCTGCTGGTCGACGCCCGCAAGGGGATCGACGAGGAGCTGGAGACGATCCTGGCGCGCCTGCCGGACGTGCGCCGGCACAAGATCCTGATCCTCAACAAGATCGACCTCATCCTGCGCGAGAAGCTGCTCGCGCTGGCCGAGGAGCTGAACAAGCGCATCCCCTTCGCCGACACCTTCATGATCTCGGCGCTGAACGGCGACGGCATCGCCACGCTGAAGCAGGCTCTGGCCAAGCTGATGCCGGCCGGCCCCTGGCTCTACCCGGAGGATCAGGTCTCGGACGCGCCGATCCGCATGCTCGCTTCGGAAATCACCCGCGAAAAGCTCTACGACCGGTTGCACGAGGAGCTGCCCTACCGCTCCACCGTCGAGACCGATCAGTGGCAGGTGCGCAAGGACGGCTCGGTGCGCATCGAGCAGACCATCTTCGTCGAGCGCGAGAGCCAGCGCTCGATCGTGCTCGGCAAGGACGGCCAGACCATCAAGGCGATCGGCACGGCGGCCCGCCGCGAGATCGCCGAGGTGGCCGAGACCACAGTGCATCTGTTTCTGCATGTGAAGGTGCGCGAGAACTGGGCCGACGACCCGGCCCGCTACCGCGAGATGGGCCTGGAATTCCCGCGCGGCTGATTCTTTTCGGCGCGCGCCTTTTCGAATCGCGCGAAACGGCGTGTTGATGCGTCGGGCTCCCCGTGCCGACCCGGCGGTGAGCGGATTCCGCGACGACGAGCCGACCGCGTATCCCGAGCCGTTCCCGCGCGGAGCGGCCGCATCGCGGCGTCGCCCGCATCCTCCATGGCCTCTTCCGTCGACTGACACCGAAATCCGCGACACCGAAATTCACGACACCCATGTCCGACACGTCCTTATCCGATGCCGTCTACGGCCTACCGCCCGCGGAGCTCGCCGACGTTCCGCCCGGCGCCGTCCAGGTCTCGCCCCTCGTTCCCGGGTCGGCCCGACTGGAGGATTGCGCCGACCTGAGCCTCGCGCGGGTCTGGATGCTCGCGCCGCCCGGGACCGTGGAGCGCCGCTTCGTCCTGGCGCAGGCGCTTCGCGCACTCCGGCCCGGCGGCGACCTCCTGGCGCTGGCGCCGAAGGATCGCGGCGGGGCGCGGCTCGCGCGTGAACTTTCCGACCTCGGCTGCGGCAGCGCCGAGGAGGCCAGGCGCCACCACCGGATCTGCCGCGTCGTCCGGCCCGAGGGCGCGTTGCCGCTGGACGCGGCGCTCTCCGAGGGCGCACCGCGCCACATCGACAACCTCGCGCTCTGCACGCAGCCCGGCATCTTCTCGTGGGACCGGCTCGATCCCGGCAGCGCACTGCTGCTCGCGACCCTGCCTGCGCTGAAGGGCGCCGGCGCCGACCTCGGCTGCGGCCTCGGCATCCTGGCGCGCGCGGTGCTGGCCTCGCCCGCCGTCACCGCGCTGACGCTGGTCGACGTCGACCGCCGCGCCGTCGAGATGGCGCGCCGCAACGTCGGCGACCCGCGTAGCAGTATCCGCTGGGCCGACATCCGCGCCGCCGACCTGGGCCTGACGCGCCTCGACTTCGTGGTGACGAACCCGCCCTTCCACGATGGGGGTGCCGAGGACCAGAAGCTCGGCCAGGTCTTCATCCGCCGCGCCGCGGAGGCGCTTCGCCCCGGCGGCAGCCTGTGGCTGACGGCCAACGCGCACCTGCCCTACGAGCGCGTTCTCGGCGAGGCCTTCAAGGCGGTGACGGTGAAGGCGTCGGCCCACGGCTACAAGGTGTTCGAGGCGCGCAAGTGAGGCGGATTCGTCCGAGTCGGGGTCTTCGATGAGCAAGGTCCCGACCGCCCGGCTCGACAAGCTGCTGGCCAACCTCGGCTACGGCTCGCGCCGCGAGATCGCGGGCCTGGCGCGGGCCGGCCGCATCGTCCTCGACGGCGCGTCCCTCGACGACGCGGGCGCCCGCATCGCCGTGACCCTGGACCTGCCCGCACGCCTGACCGTCGACGGCGAAGGCATCGACCCGCCGCCCGGCCTCGCGCTGATGCTGCACAAGCCGCTGGGCGTGACCTGTTCGCACAAGGAGGCCGGCCCGCTGGTCTACGGGCTGCTGCCCGAGCGCTGGCGCCGCCGCGACCCGGCGCTCTCCACCGTCGGCCGCCTCGACAAGGAAACCTCCGGCCTGCTGCTCCTGACCGACGACGGCGCGCTGCTGCACCGGATCATCGCGCCCAAGGCCAACGTCGCCAAGCGCTACCGCGTCACGCTGGATCGCCCGCTCCGGGGCGACGAAGGCGCGATCCTCGCCGCCGGCACCCTGACCCTGGAGGACGACGACAAGCCGCTCCTCCCCGTGGGATTCTCCGCCGACGACGCGACCCACGCCACCGTGACCCTGCACGAGGGCCGCTACCATCAGGTCCGCCGCATGTTCGCGGCGATGGGCAACCACGTCACGGCCCTCCACCGAGACCGCGTCGGCGGGCTCGACCTGCCGGCCGACCTGCCGGCGGGGGCGTATCGGGTGATGGATTCGCTCGCGATCGCAGCGGTCTTCGCGGCGGCGGAGTTGCCCGGCGGTCGGTCCTACGCGCCCACCTGCGGATGCGTGGTCCATCTTGTCGCAGGCGCCGACGATGCGACGGCGTCGATCGACGATGAAAACGCTTCGAAAGGTATCTAGACCTAAGGTGGTCGCCGAGAGGCCGAGGTACGCGTCGATGCAATCCTACGATATCGGCGAGGGCTTGCAGCCGGACATCGTCGAGCGTGAAATCGCGGCGGGAAGCCGCCGGCTCGCCTTCGCGCGGCCGATCGAGACGTTGTTCGAGCGGAACGGCCGGGAGGCCCGCGCCCGCGTCATGACGATCACGACCCTCGTCGGGGTGCTGGTCTACGACCTGTTCCTCGTGCTGGACCAGATCCTCCTGCCCGACGTCTTCGCGATGATGGTCGTCGCCCGGATCGGGATCTTCACGCCGTTCGCGCTCGGAATGCTGTGGATCGCACGCCGGCACCCGACCCGGTTTCGGATGGAAGGCAGCTCGGTGGTCTGCGGCCTGCTCTCCCTGCTGTTGCCGACACTTGTCCTGGCGCAGAGCGACAGCGTCTTCAAGCTCAATTATCGGTACACGAACGTTCTCATCATGATGTTCGTAGCGGTGGTCCAGCAGAACCGCTTTCGATACGCGCTCATCGCGCTCGTATCGAGTATCGCCATCCATTTCAGTGTGATATTTTGGTGGAGAATGTTCGACGTCGCCAACTCCATGGCGATCGTCATGTTCTACTCGACGTGCTTGATCCACCTCTCGATCGCGGCCTACATCATCGAATACCACGAGCGCAGGAGTTTCCTCTTCGGGCTCCATGCCACCCTGCTTCGCGAGCAGATCACGCGCGCCGCGCGGACGGACGCGCTGACCGGCCTCTTCAACCGGCGGTACCTGGCCGAATACTTCGACGCCCTGGCCCCATCGCCGCCGGTCCGCACCATCCTGGCGATCCTGCTCGACATCGATCACTTCAAGGCCTTCAACGACAGCCGCGGTCATATCGAGGGCGACGACTGCCTGCGCCGGGTGAGCGCCGGCGTCGCCGCGGTCGCCGCCCGGCGCGGCGGGGTGACCTTCCGATTCGGCGGCGAGGAGATCCTGATCCTGGTGCAGGGCATGGAGCTGGCCGACGGCATGCAGCTGGCGGAGGCGGTGAGGGCGGCCATCGAGGCGACCGCGATCCCGCACCCGGCGCTCGGGGCCGGCCGCGTGGTCACCGCCAGCCTGGGCGTGGCCGGCGGCCTCGTGCCGGGCATCGCGCTGAGCGACCTCGTCGCCGCCGCGGACACCGCGCTCTATGCCGCCAAGCGGGCCGGCCGCAACCGCGCGCTTCCCGGCCCCGTCCCCGTGGCGGCGGAGCAGGACGGTCCTCCCTCGCACCGGTCGGAGCCCGGCGACACCGTTGCCCCGGCGGCGATCCTCTGCTAAGGCCCCGCCCATTCCACACGCGGAGCCGGCCCCATGCCTGAATGGGGCGTTTCCGGTGATCGGCTGAAGCTTCAGCCGGTCGCTACCTCCGCGGCGGCATAAACCGGAAAGAAAGCGAACACTCATGGCCGTCGATTTCACCATGCGCCAGCTCCTCGAGGCCGGCGCCCACTTCGGGCACCAGTCGCACCGCTGGAACCCGAAGATGCAGCCCTACATCTTCGGTACCCGCAACAACATCCACATCATCGACCTCGCCCAGACGGTGCCGGCCCTGCACACCGCGCTGCAGGCGGTGAGCGACACGGTCGCCAAGGGCGGCCGCGTGCTGTTCGTCGGCACCAAGCGCCAGGCGGCCGACACGATCGCCGAGGCCGCCAAGCGTTCGGCCCAGTACTACGTCAACTCCCGCTGGCTCGGCGGCATGCTGACCAACTGGAAGACCATCTCCGGCTCGATCTCGCGCCTGCGCAAGGTCGACGAGACCCTCGACACCGGCGGCCCGGGCCTCACCAAGAAGGAGCGCCTGATGCTGTCCCGTGAGAAGGACAAGCTCGAGAAGGCGCTCGGCGGCATCAAGGACATGGGCGGCGTGCCCGACCTGCTGTTCGTGATCGACACCAACAAGGAGCAGCTCGCGATCAAGGAGGCCCAGCGCCTCGGGATCCCGGTCGCCGCCATCGTCGACACCAACTGCAACCCGGACGGCATCACCTACGTGGTCCCGGCCAACGACGACGCCGGCCGCGCCATCGCGCTCTACTGCGACCTGATCGCCCGCGCCGCCATCGACGGCATCTCCCGCGGCCAGGGCACGTCGGGCGTCGACCTCGGCGCCTCCGAGGAGCCGATGGCCGAGGAGCTTCCCGGCGAGGAGGCTGCCGCCGTCTCGGTGGAGTCGGGCGCCCTCGACCCGGCCGACGTGGCGATGCTCGCCGAGACCACCGAGCACTTCGAGCTGCTCGCCGCCCCCCGCGGCGCGCCGGACGACCTGTCCAAGCTCCACGGTGCCGGCCCGCAGATCGTGCAGAAGCTCAACGAAGGCGGCATCTACCATTACTGGCAGATCGCGGCGATGAGCCCCGAGGACGTCGCCAAGGTCGACGCTGACCTGAAGCTCAACGACCGCTTCAGCCGTGACGGCTGGGTCGCCCAGGCTCGCGGCTTCGTCGAGGCCCAGGCCGCCGCCTGATCGCCCGCTGGATCGCGGCGGCCCCGTCCGGGGCGCCGTGATCCGCACCATCACATTCGGGCCCGGCGTTCACCCCTGAACGTCGGGCTCCTCTCATCTGAACGATACGAAAGGACCGGCCATGGCCAACATCACCGCCGCGATGGTGAAGGAACTCCGCGAGAAGACCGGCGCGGGCATGATGGACTGCAAGGGCGCGCTCAACGAGACGCAGGGCGACCTCGAGGCCGCCGTCGACTGGCTGCGCACCAAGGGTCTCGCCAAGGCCGCCAAGAAGGCCGGCCGCGTCGCCGCGGAAGGTCTCGTCGCCGTCGAGTCCGCCGGCCACCACGCCGCGATCGTCGAGGTCAACTCCGAGACCGACTTCGTCGCCCGCAACGACGCCTTCCAGGCCTTCGCCCGCGAGGCCGCCAAGATGGCGCTCGACTCCGACGGCACCCTCGACAGCTTGCAGGCCGCCCACTTCCCCGGCGGCAGCGAGACCGTCTCGGAGAAGCTGCAGAACCTCATCGCCACCATCGGCGAGAACATGAACCTGCGCCGCGTCGCCAAGCTCGACGTGAGCAAGGGCGTGATCGCGAGCTACGTCCACGGCCAGATCTCCGAGGGCCTCGGCAAGATCGGCGTGCTGGTCGCGCTCGAGTCCGAGGGGGACGTCGAGTACCTCTCGACGCTGGGCCGCCAGATCGCCATGCACGTCGCCGCCACCAACCCGGTTGCGCTCGACGCCTCCGGCGTCGACGCCGCCACGCTGGAGCGCGAGTCGAACATCCTGCGCGAGAAGAACGCCGGCAAGCCCGACCACGTGATGGCCAAGATCGTGGAGAGCGGCCTCAAGAGCTACTACAAGGAGGTCACTCTCCTGGAGCAGCCCTTCGTGCACGACGGCTCGAAGACGATCAGCCAGGTGATCAAGGAGGCCGCCGGCAAGGCCGGCGCCCCGGTCGCGCTCACCGGTTTCGTGCGCTACGCGCTCGGCGACGGCATCGAGAAGGAAGAGGGCCCCGACTTCGCGAGCGAAGTCGCCGCCATGTCGCGCTGAGCCGCAGCACGATCGTTTCGGGAAGCCCCGGCCGCAAGGCCGGGGCTTTTTGCGTTGTACCGTCGAACGGCGTGGCTGCCGGCGTTCGCCTCAGGCGATGGCGGCGGCGACCATGTCCGGATGCAGGGCGATGACGCGGACGTAGGCGACCGCGAAATCGGGTGCCGTGGTCCGCGCCTGCTCCCAATCGCGCAAGGTTCCGAGCGACACCCGAAAGCGCAGAGCGAACTTGCCTTGCGATAAACCGAGGCTCGTGCGCGCCATACGGATCAGCCGAGCCTTCTGCGCCCGATCCAAAGCCGTGGCCGAGACGTCGAAATCCTCCGGGTCTCTGGTCTCAGAGGCCAGAATGGCAGGCTCGTCCTTCACCGGCGTTGCTCCTTCTGACCGAGATGAACCGCGGTCGCCCGTTCCGCCAGGTGAACACGACCGTATGTAGTTTGCCCTCGACCGACCCCACGGCCTTGAAGCGTTCCTCCCCGTCCTGCGGGCGGACAGAGGGAATGATCAGGTGGGCTTCGTCCGGCATGATCCTGTCGCCGAATGCGAGCGACAGGCCGTGCCGCTCGCGGTTGATCGCGTCCTTGCCGGGATCGAACGGCTCGTTCATCCGATGATGAGTGCGGAATTTCCGTACTTCTGGCAAGTTCATCCTCGTGGTCGGCCGCCGATTTTTCGGAAGCGGTTCGCCGACCGGGTCTCCGAGCCCTCGACGGTCCGGGGCGGGGTGACGTAGAAGCCCCTCGGTTCTGGATCAGGTGCGGCCGTGTCGCCGGACCCTATGAGGTGGACGATGCCGGAGACGACGCCGTTTCGCCGCGTGCTGGTCAAACTCTCCGGCGAGGCGCTGGCCGCCCCGGACGGGTACTGGCTCCATCCGCCGACGCTGGCGGGGCTCGCCGAGGACATCGCCCGCGCCATCGAGGCCGGGATCGAGGTCGCGCTGGTGGTTGGCGGCGGAAACATGATCCGCGGCGCGCGGATCTCCCAGGCCGGCTTCATCGATCGAGCCACCGGCGATTCGCTCGGCATGATGGCGACGGTGATGAACTCGCTGGCGCTTGAGACCGCGCTGAACGCGGCCGGCGTGCCCGCCCGCACGATGTCGGCGGTGTCGATGCCGACGATCTGCGAGACCTACGCGCGCCAGCCCGCCCTGCACCACCTCGACAAGGGCCAGGTGGTGGTGCTCGCCGGCGGCACCGGCAACCCGTTCTTCACCACCGATACGGCCGCCGTGCTCCGTGCCGCGGAACTGCGCTGCGACGCGGTTCTGAAGGCGACGCAGGTGGACGGCGTCTACTCGGCCGACCCCAAGACCCACCCCGACGCGACCCGCTACGACCGCATCACCCACGACGAGGCGATCAGTCGTGACCTCAAGATCATGGATACGGCGGCCTTCGCCCTCGCCCGCGAGAGCCGGCTGTCGATCGTCGTCGGCTCGGTGCACCCGCCGTCCTCGATCACCGCGATCCTGACGGGGCAGGCGCCCTCCACCCTGGTCGTGCCTTGAGACGGCACCCGCGGGTCGGCTCGGGCACGCCCGCGAAAAACAACCAGCGGGCGAAGTTCGTCGTGACGGTTTGGTGAGGGTTGAAGGGTTTTAATTCCGGCGCGTCGCGCGGGATAAGCTTTGCGCGGAAACGACGGACCCGTCGAATGCCGCTTTCGCAAATCGTGTTTTTCAGTCGAAATCAGATCAGGCTGGCCGGTGGCTCCATGCGCGAGATGGTCAAGGACATCCTGACTGCCTGCAACCGCTACGATCGCGTGTCCGGGCTGACCGGGGCCCTGGTCTTCAACGATCACTTCTTCCTTCAGGCGATGGAGGGGGAGAGGGCGGCGATCTCGGAACAGCTTTGGAAGCTCGCCGCAGACAACCGCCACAGCGGCATGGTGCTCATGTCGAGCCGTCCCATCGAGCAGCGCGACTTCGAGGGTTGGATGGTGGGCTTCGCCGGCCATTCCGACGCCCTCGACGCGATCTACATGGATTACGGCGCGACCCCGAAGCTCGACCCGAGCGACATGCCGGTCCAGAGCGCCATCAAACTCCTGCGTGCCTTCGCGCATCTCGACGGCGGCCATTTCGTCCAGAAGTCCGGGGCTGGGCCGATCGTGCCGAAAGACCCGGCCCGCCGGGGCGCTTGAGAACCCGCGCCCGCTGCCGAGCCGAGAGGCTCCGATCGCGGTCCCGATCCGGACGGACGCCATTTGCGGCGAGTCGGATTTTGGTCCATGGAAACGCCCGAACGGCCCCAAGGCCCATCTCACTCCTGATCTTCGCGTCGGAATACCGCCCGCATGGCTACACCAACCCCTTTCGACCTGTCCGACATCAAGCGCCGCATGCAGGGCGCCGTCGCATCGCTCTCCAAGGACCTCGGATCGCTGCGCACCGGCCGCGCGACCCCCAGCATCCTCGACCCGATCCAGGTCGACGCCTACGGCGCCTCGATGCCGATGGCGCAGGTCGCCACCGTCAGCGTGCCCGAGCCGCGCCTGCTCTCGATCTCGGTCTGGGACCGCGGCATGGTCACGGCGGTGGAGAAGGCGATCCGCGAATCCGACCTCGGCCTCAACCCGCAGACGGAAGGCCAGACCATTCGCCTGCGCATCCCCGAGATGAACGAGCAACGCCGCAAGGAAATGGTCAAGGTCGCGCACAAGTACACCGAGGAGGCCCGCGTCGCGGTCCGCCACGTGCGCCGCGACGGGCTCGACCACCTCAAGAAGCTGCTCAAGGACAGCGCCATCTCCGAGGACGACGAGAAGCGCCAGGCCACCGAAGTGCAGAAGGTCACCGACCAGTACATCGGCGAGGTCGACGGGGTGCTGGCGTCCAAGGAAAAGGAAATCATGCAGGTGTGAGGCGGCTTGCGGCTCAATCTCCCAAGTGGAGAACGAACCCGTGACTGCTTCCGAGATGTGTGGCGCCGGGATCGATCGCGTCCGAAACGACGATGTGACGGAGTTGGGCGGCGTGGACGAGAAGCATTTTGCGCATCTTGCCCTCGTGCGGTTTCGAGGGCCGGAGATCCGCTGATGGCCGTCCCCGACGCCACCGCTGGCGCCCGGAAGAACCCTTTCGCGAACCGTGAGTTCGGCCTTCGCGTCGTCTCGGGGCTGGTGCTGGCGGCGATCGTCGTGGCCGCCCTGGTGCTCGGCGGCTGGGCGTTCGCCGCGATCTGGCTCGTGGCCGGCATCGTCGGGGCCGCCGAGTGGATCGGCATGAGCCGTACGGTGCCGCGCCGCGCGCTCCTCGCCGTCGTCGCCGGCACGCTGATCCTGACAGCCGCATGCTTCGAGGGCGCCGCGCCGCGCTACGCAGTGGCGGCCATCCTGGTGCTCGGCGCCGTGCTCTGCCTCGTCCTGGCGCAGGGGAATGCTGGACGCCTGCGGGCGCTCGGTGCGCTGTCCGGCGGCGCCGTGATCGCCCTGGTGCCGGTGGCCCTGCGCGATGCGCCGACGATCGGCATCCTCGGGCCGGCCTGGATGTTCGCCGTGGTCTGGTCGACCGACGTCGTCGCCTACTTCACCGGCCGGACGCTCGGCGGCCCGAAGCTGATGCCGCGGGTGTCGCCGAAGAAGACTTGGTCCGGCGCGCTCGGCGGCCTCGCCGGGGCGGTCGCCGCCGGGATCGGCGTCGTCATGCTCGCCCGGGCACAGGGCTGGAGCCCGCTCGCCGCGACCTCGCTGGTCTGGGTCGGGCTCGCCAGCGCCGTCGCCTCCGTCCTGAGCCAGGGCGGCGACCTCGTCGAATCGGGCCTGAAGCGCCGTTACGGCGTGAAGGATTCCGGCGCGTCGATCCCCGGCCATGGCGGGGTGATGGACCGGCTCGACGGGTTCTTTGCCGTCGCGCTGCTGGCCGGCCTCTACCTGATCCTGCGCCGCCTCGCGGCCTGACGGAGTTTTACGCCGTGACCCACACCGTCACCATCCTGGGCGCCACGGGCTCGATCGGCCGCTCGACCACCGACTTGGTGGCCCAGCACCCGGACCGCTTCCGGGTCGGCGCCGTCGTCGGCGGCCGCGACGCCGCCGCCCTGGCCAAGGTCGCGCGCGAGACCGGGGCGCGCTTCGCCGCCTTGGCCGACCCGGCCGGCGGGCCGGCGCTCGCCGAGGCGTTGTCGGGCTCCGGCATCCCGAGCGGGGCGGGCGAGGCGGCGGTCCTCGACGCGGTGGCGCAGGACGCCGACATCGTCGTCGCCGCGATCAGCGGCGCGGCCGGGCTGAAGCCGACCCACGCGGCGCTCCGCCTCGGGCGACGGGTCGCGCTCGCCAACAAGGAGAGCCTGGTCTGCGCCGGGGACGCCTTCATGCGCGACGCCAAGCGCTACGGCGCGACGATCCTGCCGATGGATTCCGAGCACGACGCGCTCAGCCAGGCGATGGCCGGGCGGCCGCTCGCGGACGTGCGCACCATGATGATCACCGCGTCCGGCGGCCCCTTCCGGACCTGGACACGCGAACGCATCGCGGCCGCCTCGCCGGCCGAGGCCGCCGCCCACCCGACCTGGTCGATGGGCATGAAGATCAACATCGATTCCGCCTCCCTGATGAACAAGGGGCTGGAGTTGATCGAGGCGCACCACCTGTTCGGCATCGAGCCGGACCGCCTCGACGTGGTGGTGCATCCGCAATCGGTGATCCACGGCATGATCTACTGGCTCGACGGCGCCGTCACCGCCGAGCTGGCGCTGCCCGACATGCGGGTTCCGATCTCGCACTGCCTGGGCCTCGGTGACCGCCTGACCATCGCCCGCGGCCGGCCCCTCGACCTCGTGGCCCTCGGCAGCCTCACCTTCGAGGCGGCCGACGAAGCGCGCTTCCCCTGCCTGGCGCTAGCCCGCGCGGCGCTCGCCGAGGGCGGCGCCGCGCCGACCGTGATGAACGCGGCCAACGAGATCGCGGTGGCGGTCTTCATCGCCGGCGCGATCCCGTTCTACGGCATCGCCGACCTCGTCGAGCGCGCCATCGCGCATTTCTCAGGCCTCCACCGCACGGCGCCGGACGGCGTCGAGGAGGCCCTGGCCATCGATGCCGAAGTCCGGGCCTGGAGCACGGCGGCGCTGCCGCGGTTGCGCGCGGCGGGGTAAGCCGTCTCCGCCGTCATTCCGCGGCGCCGCAGGCGAGCCCGGAATCCAGAGCCGCCGACGGTGCCATCTCGATCACGACCTAGGGTTCTGGATTCCGGGTTCTGCTTCGCAGCCCCGGAATGATGGAGCGGATGCGGTAAGCATCGACGCCGATCATACCCAAACGCGGCTCGTCACCGCTCCGGGCCGTACCCCGCGAAGAACACCCGCACGGCTTCCCGGATGCGATAGTCGATCTCGTCCCGCGTCACCGGATCGCCGGCGTTGAACAGCAACCGCGTCAGCAGGCCGGCCTGGCAGAGGTGGAGGAAGTGCTTGGCGGCGAGGTTCGTGTCGTCAGCCTTCAGGCGCCCGGCCGTGACCTGCGCGTCGAGGTAGGCGGTGAGCCGCGCCACGCCCATCGCCGGGCCGGCCTCGAAGAAGGCTTGGCCGAAGCGCGGAAACTTCTCGCACGCCCCGATCACCATGCGGATCACCGCCACGTGCTCGGGGCGGACCATCTCGATGAGGTAGGTGGTGCCGAGCCGCGTCAGCACGGCGGCGACGTCGGGGTCGTCGGCGTCGAGCCTGAACAGCGCCTCGGCGAGGCCGCGCTTCTCCTCCAGGGTCAGCGCCTCGAACAACGCCTCCTTGCTGTCGAAGTAGACGTAGAGCGTGCCTTTCGAGACCCCAGCCGTGCGGGCGATCTCGCCCATGCTCGCCCCGTCGAATCCCGCACCCATGAAGACCTGGCGCGCGCCGTCGAGGATCTGGCGGCGCTTGTCGCTTTCCGGCGTCGCGGCATCTCGTTCCAGCGTGGCGGAGGTCGCGGGCATCTTGCCGATCCTGATTGACCGAACCGTTCGGTCAATGGTATTTACCGCGTTGGATCGGCAGACGTCAAACTTTTAGCGCCGATGACCGAACGGTTCGGTCAGCAAGTTACGAGACTGGGATTTCGGGCATGTCGTTGCGCGAGGATGGCGACCGGATCGATGCGATCGAGACGACAGACGCCGTGCGGGACGACCGCGCCGAGGCGCCGCGTGCTGCCCAGAAGGCGGTTGAGCCGCCGCCCGCCGCCCCGAAGGTCGCCGAGCCGCCGGCAGCAAAGACGCGCTCGCGCAAGAAGCTGGTCTTGGCCGGCCTGCTCTGTGCGGTCCTCGCTGGGGGCGGCTACCAGGGCTGGCAGTACTGGACGGTCGGGCGGTTCTTCGTGTCCACGGACGACGCCTACGTGCAGGCCGACATCTCGGTGCTCGCGGCCAAGGTGTCCGGTTACCTCGAAGCGGTGCCGGTGGTGAACGGCCAGTCGGTGAAGAAGGGCGACGTGATCGCCCGGCTCGACGACGGCGACTATCGGCTCGCGCAGCAGGCGGCGCAGGACAAGCTCGCGACCCAGGAAAGCACGATCGTGCGGATCGGCCGGCAGGCCGACGCAGCCCAGGCGCAGGTCGCGCAGATGGCCGCACAGATCGACGCCACCAAGGCCGACGCGGTGCGCGCGCTCGCCGACTACAACCGCGCGACGCAGATGCAATCCGACTACGTCGCCAAATCCCGCCTCGACCAGGCCAAGGCCGACCGCGACCGGACCGACGCCGCGGTGAAGGGCGCAGAGGCTGGGCTGATCGCGGCGAAGGCCAACGTCGAGGTGCTGCATGCCCAACAGCGCGAGGCCGAGAGCCTGGCCGCCGAACTGCGCACCGCCGTCGATCGCGCCAAGCGCGACGTGGCCTTCTCGACGATCCGGGCTCCGTTCGACGGCGTCGTCGGCAACAAGGCTGTCGAGGCTGGCGCCTACGTCGCGCCGGGCTCTCGCGTCGCCGCTCTGGTGCCGCTGAAAAGCGTACGCATCGATGCGAACTTCAAGGAGACGCAGCTCGTGCGCGTCCGCCCGGGGCAGCGCGTCCAGGTCGAGGTCGACGCCTATCCCGGCCGCGAGATCGAGGGTGAGGTCGAGTCGCTCTCGCCCGCCTCCGGTTCGGTCTTCAGCCTGTTGCCGCCCGACAACGCCACGGGCAACTTCACCAAGATCGTCCAGCGCCTGCCGGTTCGGGTGAAGGTGCCGGCCGACATGGCCGCCGAAGGCCTGCTCCGGCCCGGCCTGTCGGTGACGGTCCGCATCGACACCCGCGACGGCGCCGACGCGCCGCTGCTTCGCACCGCGCACAAGCAGGACTGACGCCCATGGCCGCGAGCGCCGCCGTCGGCCCCGGCCGCGGCCCGATCCCCGCCGTGCCGGCGGTGGCGGCCGAGCCGCCGCTCGACCGCCGCCGGATGGTGGCGTTCCTGTGCATGGTGTTTGGGATGTTCATGGCGATCCTGGACATCCAGATCGTCTCGGCCTCGCTCAACGAGATCCAGGCGGGCCTCTCGGCCTCGGGCGACGAAATCCCCTGGGTCCAGACCAGCTATCTCATCGCCGAGGTGATCTCGATCCCGCTCTCGGGCACCCTTTCGCGGGTGCTCTCGACCCGGTGGATGTTCGTGATCTCGGCCGGCGGCTTCACGCTGATGAGCGTGATGTGCGCCACCTCCTCGTCGATCAACGAGATGATCGTCTGGCGCGCGCTGCAGGGCTTCATCGGGGGCGGCATGATCCCGACGGTGTTCGCCTCCGCCTTCACCATCTTCCCCCCGTCCAAGCGCTCGATCGTCTCGCCGATGATCGGCCTCGTGGCGACGCTGGCGCCGACCATCGGCCCGACGGTGGGCGGCTACCTGACGGATCTCGGCTCCTGGCACTGGCTGTTCCTGATCAACGTGGTGCCCGGTATCGCCGTCACGGTCTCGACCTACGTCCTCGTCGACTTCGACGAGCCGAACCTCGACCTGTTCAAGAGCTTCGACTGGTACGGGCTCGCCGGCATGGCCGGCTTCCTCGGTTGCCTCGAATACGTTCTCGAAGAGGGACCGAACCACGATTGGCTGCAGGACGACGCGGTGGCGATCTGCACCGTGATCGGCGTGGTGTCGGCGGTCGGCTTCTTCTGGCGGGTCTTCACCGCGAAACAACCGATCGTGGACCTGCGCGCCTTCACCGACCGGAACTTCGCCGCCGGCTGCGCCGCAAGCTTCGTCCTCGGCATCGGCCTGTATGGGCTGACCTACCTCTATCCGGTCTACCTCGCCCGGGTCCGCGGCTACTCGGCGCTGCAGATCGGCGAGACGATGTTCGTCTCGGGCCTGTGCATGTTCGCCACCGCACCGATCGCCGGGCGTTTCTCCGGCAAGGTCGATCCGCGCATCCTCATGGCGATCGGGTTCACGGGCTTCGCCGCCGGGACCTGGATCGTCACCGGCCTGACCAAGGATTGGGACTTCTGGGAGCTGCTGTGGCCGCAGGTGCTGCGCGGCTGCTCGCTGATGCTGTGCATGATTCCGATCAACAACATCGCGCTCGGCACCCTGCCGCCGGCCCGGATCAAGAACGCGTCGGGTCTCTACAACCTCACCCGCAACCTTGGCGGCGCGGTGGGGCTCGCGCTGATCAACACCCTGCTCAACGACCGCTGGGACCTGCACCTCGCCCGCCTGCACGAGCGCTTCACCTGGGCCAACGGCGCGGCCCTGGAGCGCCTCGACGCGATGCGGCGCCAGTTCGAGGCGACCGGGGGCGACGCGGAGAAGATGGCCTTGAAGGCGATGACCAACACCGTGCGGATGCAGGGCCTGGTGATGAGCTTCGAGGACGTGTTCCTGGTGCTCACCGGCCTGTTCCTGACGATGGCGCTCGCCACCCCCCTGATCCGTAAGCCGGCGGCCGTCGCCGGCGGCGCGCACTGACGCATCGGTCCAGGCTGCGTTCGAAAGCTGGGTTCGCAGGCTGCGTTCGCAAGCGGCGTTCGAAGAACGGGATTGCGGGGAAAACCACGGCCTGCGCCCCGCAGGCGTCGCGGCGCGCGCGCGCTCGTGCCACGCTTGAGATCGGGTCGCGCAGGTTTGCGTTGGATCACCACGGCACCGATCTGCTAGGACGGAACGCTGGGCCCGCGCGCGGCCCGAGGATCGACGCATGGATTTCCTGACCGCGATGGGCGGCACGGCCACCGGCTTCTTCGGTGCGGTGATCCCGTTCCTGTTCGTTCTGACCGTCGTGGTCTTCGTCCACGAGATGGGGCACTTCCTCGTCGGCCGCTGGTGCGGCGTCGGCGTCCACGCCTTCTCGATCGGCTTCGGGCCGGAGCTCGTCGGCTTTAACGACCGGCATGGCACCCGCTGGAAGCTCTGCGCCATCCCGCTCGGCGGCTACGTCAAGTTCCACGGCGACGCCAACGGCGCCAGTGTACCCTCGCCCGAGGCGATCTCGCGGATGACCCCGCAGGAGCGGGCGACCAGCTTCCCGACCCAGCCGGTGGCCAAGCGCGCGGCGATCGTCGTCGCAGGGCCGGTGGCAAACTTCATCCTGGCGATCCTGCTGTTCGCCGGCGCGATCTGGCTCGGCGGCCGCATGGAGCTGCCGGCCCGGGTCTCGGCGATCGACCCCAACAGCGCCGCCGCGCAGGCCGGCTTCCAGCCCGGCGACCTCGTGAAGAGCATCGACGGCGAGCCGGTCGCCGACTTCAACGCGATGTACCGCATCGTCACCGGCAGCGCCGGGACGCCGCTGAACTTCGTCGTCGAGCGCGCCGGGGCCGACGTCCCGATCGTCGCGACCCCGGCCGTCTACGAGGAGAGCACCAAGTTCGGCCGCCACCGGATCGGGCGCCTCGGCATCCGCTCGCCGGCAGCCTCCGAGGCGAAGCTCGTCACCTACGGCCCCGTCGCCTCCCTCGGGCTCGGCGTCCACGAGACCGCGTTCGTGGTGGAGCGGACCTTCTCCTATCTCGGCAAGCTGGTGACCGGCCGCGAATCCGCCGACCAGCTCTCCGGCCCGATCGGCATCGCCCGCGTCTCCGGCGAGGTCGCCAAGGTCGGCGGCATCGGCGGGCTGATCGGGCTGATCGCGCTGCTCTCGGTCTCGATCGGCCTGCTCAACCTGTTCCCGGTGCCGCTGCTCGATGGCGGGCACCTGCTGTTCTACGCCTTCGAGGTGGTGCGCGGCCGCCCCCTGAGCGAGCGTGCGCAGGAGATCGGCTTCCGACTTGGGCTCGCGCTCGTGCTGGTCCTGATGATCTTCGCGGCCTGGAACGACATCCTCAATCTCGGCGCCTCCTGGCGCGCGACCTGAGCGTCGCGGCGCCCTTCGGCGGGCGCCCGGCGCGGGGCGCCGCATTCCCGCCGTGATTGGGCCCGCTGGAGCCTTGCCGGGCGCCCGATCGGGCCGCGGCACCGCACCCGCCGAGACGCCTCCAGATGGTTTCGAAGGCGTTGCGGCGATCCCATTCGCGCCAGGAATGTCGTGATGCGGCAGGGATTTACCGTTCGTTTACCCTGCGACGAATTGGACGGGAACTTCGCGTCACCGTTAAGTGGCCTGAAGGCCACGGCCCTCCAAAATCCAGGTCATGGGGCCTCCCGCGCCGTTTGCTTGGCTCGGGAATCCCGGTAAGAGCTACGCTTGGACCAGGTATTACGGGACGGCCGGTCAACGGCCGCCCGTGGCGGGTGCGAACCCGATCCGATAATAAGACAGACGGGCGAATAGATGATGTCGATGACGGGGAAGCACCGGCGTAAGTCGGTGAAGCGGACCATCGTCCTAGCCGCCGCGGCGGGCATTGCGCTGACCGGGGTCGCGCAGGCCCAGCAGATCGTCGTCCAGGGCAACCGGCGCGTCGACGCCGACACCATCCGTTCCTACGTCACCGGCACCGCATCAGGCTCCGCCGAGGAAGCCCGCCGCAACCTGCTGGCGAGCGGCATGTTCGCCGACGTGAGGGTCGCCGCCAGCGGCGGTCGCACCGTCGTGACGGTCCGCGAGAACAACCTGATCAACCGGGTCGTGTTCGAGGGCAACAAGAAGATCGAGAAGGCGACCCTCGAAGGTCAGGTCGAGGCGAAAGCTCGCGGCGCCTTCAACGAGGCCGTGGTCAAGTCCGACATGGCCCGGATCAAGGAAGTCTACCGCCGCGCCGGCCGCGGGACCGCCAAGGTCACCTACCGCACCGTCGATCTGCCGAACGGCTCGGTCGACGTGATCTACCAGATCGACGAGGGCGACAAGACCGGCATCGTGTCGATCAGCTTCGTCGGCAACAGCGCCGTGAGCGAGCGGACCTTGAAGGGGCTGGTCTCCTCGTCCGAGATGAACTTCCTGTCGTTCATCAAGACCTCCGACGTTTACGATCCCGATCGCATCGCCAACGACCTCGACCTCGTCCGCCGCTACTACCTGCGCAAGGGCTACGCCGACTTCCGCATCGTCAACGCCGACGCCCGCTACGTCGAGGGCCCGGATGCCAACGGCTGGGTGATCACGGTCACCGTCGAGGAAGGCGAGCAGTACACCGTCGGCGCCGTGGCGGTGGATTCCCGCCTGCCGGGCCTCGACACGACGCGCCTCGATGGCGAGGTCCGCACCGCGGTCGGCGACATCTACAACGCCGAGGACGTCGAGAAGACCCTGTCGGGCCTGACCAACGACGTGGCGCGTGCCGGCTACCCCTTCGCCCAGGTCCGCCCGACCGGCCAGCGCGACCGCGCGACCCACCAGGTCTCCCTCGGCTTCGTCGTCGAGGACGGCCCGCGCGTCTACGTCGAGCGCATCAACATCCGCGGCAACACCCGCACGCGCGACTACGTCATCCGCCGCGAGCTCGATATCGCCGAGGGCGACGCCTACAACCGCGTGCTGACCGACCGGGCCGAGCGCCGCCTGAACGGCCTGGGCTTCTTCAAGAAGGTCCGCTTCTCGAACGAGCCGGGCTCCTCGCCCGATCGCGTCGTGATCAACATCGACGTCGAGGATCAGCCCACGGGCTCGTTCTCGGTGGCCGGCGGCTACTCCACCCAGGACGGCATCATCGGCGAGGTCTCGGTCTCCGAGTCGAACTTCCTCGGCCGCGGCCAGTACGTCCGCCTCGCCGGAACCGGCGGTCAGTATTCCCGCGGCGTCGACTTCTCGTTCACGGAGCCGTACTTCCTCGGCTACCGCCTCGCCGCCGGCTTCGACGCGTTCTACAAGTACAGCGACCTGACCCGCTACTCGCGCTACGAGACCACCGTCTACGGCGGCCAGCTCCGCATCGGCCTGCCGGTGACCGAGCAGTTCGGCGTCACGTTGCGCTACTCGCTGTACAACACCGAGCTGAAGGTCCCGAACTCGATCAAGCAGCCCTACAACGACTGCTCGAACCCGATCCCGGGCCTCACCGACGTCTACACCGCCAACGACGCGCGTGGGACGGTCGATCCCGCGACCGGCCGGAGCCGCGTCGGCCTCGCCTCCTACCCGAACTGCGCCTACAACGGTGAAGCGTCGATCGCGATCAAGGGCTCGCAGGGAAACACACTCACCTCGCTCGCCGGCCTGACGCTGGCCTACTCGACGCTCGACGTGATCGGCGCGCCGCGCAACGGCCTCTACGCCGAGCTGAAGCCCGACCTTGCGGGTCTCGGCGGCGACTCGAAGTTCTTCCGCGTCACCGGCGACGCCCGGTACTACAAGGAGCTCTACGAGGACGTCGTCGGCTTCGTCCGCATCCAGGGCGGTCACATCGAAGCACTCGACAGCAACCCGCTGCGCATCACCGACCAGTTCTTCCTCGGGCCGTCGCTCGTCCGCGGCTTCGCCCCCAACGGCATCGGACCGCGCGACGTCGGCACCACCGACGCCCGCTCCAACGCCATCGGCGGCTCGACCTACGTCGGCGGCACCCTCGAGATCCAGTTCCCGCTCCCCTACGTGCCGCGTGATCTCGGCCTGAAGGGCGCGGTCTTCGCCGACGCCGGCACGCTGTTCGGCTATCACGGCCGCACGAACTTCGACGTGAACGGCGACAACTTCATCAACGGCACCGCGCCCGGCGGCGCCTGCAACTTCAACGCCTTCAGCATCGGCGTCGAGCCGGAATGCGTGAACGTCCGCGACAAGACCACGATTCGCTCGTCGGTCGGCGCCTCGATCCTGTGGAACTCGCCGCTCGGTCCGATCCGCTTCGACTACGCCTATGCCCTCAGCAAGGACGAAGGTGTGAAGGTCTTCGTGCCGACGCTCGGCAAGTACGGCCATATCGGCGCGGACCAGACGCAGGCGTTCCGCTTCTCCGGCGGCTCGCGGTTCTGATCTCGGAAAAAAGGTCACGCGCCGCCTCGGGTTTCCCGGGGCGGCGCGTTGTCGTGCATGCCTGATCCCGTCTTCTTCATCCCACAGCCCGGTCTGACCCTCGGCCACGTCGCCGAGGCGGCGGGCCTTCTCGTGCCCGAGGGCTTCGATCCGGCGCATCGGGTCGACGCCGCCGCGCCCCTGGAAACCGCGGGGTCGCACGACCTCGCCTACATGGACAACGCCCGCTACGGCGAGGCGCTCGCCGCGACCCGGGCCGGCATCTGCCTCGTCGCCCCGCGCTTCGCCGCCCGCGTCCCCGCCGGCACTGCCGGGCTCGTCATGCGCGATCCCTACCGCGTCTACGCCGATCTCCTCGGCCGTCTGCATCCGGACGCACTCCGCCCCGGCTCGCAGTTCGGCGCCCGTGGCGTCGCGCCGGGCGCCCACGTCCACCCCGACGCGCGCCTGGAAGACGGCGTCACGGTCGATCCCGGCGCGGTCGTCGGCCCCGGGGCCGAGGTCGGCGCGGGCACGGTGATCGGCCCCGGCGCCAGCATCGGTCCCAACGTGCGGATCGGGCGGGATTGCGCCGTCGGCGCCGGCGTCACCTTGAGCCACGCGCTCATCGGCAACCGCGTCATCCTCCATCCCGGCGCCCGCATCGGCCAGGACGGCTTCGGGTTCCACATGGGCGCGACCCACCTCAAGGTGCCGCAGGTCGGCCGGGTGATCGTGCAGGACGACGTCGAGATCGGCGCCAACACGACGGTGGACCGCGGTGCCTCGCGCGACACGGTGATCGGCGAGGGTACCAAGATCGATAACCTCGTGCAGATCGCCCATAACGTGGTGATCGGCCGCCACTGCGTGATCGTCTCGGGCGTCGGCATCTCCGGCTCGACGACGCTGGAGGACTACGTCGTACTCGGCGGGCAGGTCGGGGTCGTCGGCCACCTTCGCATCGGCCGCGGGTCGCAGATCGCCGGCTCCTCCAACGTCAACCGCGACGTGCCGCCCGGCAGCCGCTGGGGTGGCACGCCGGCCAAGCCCGTCCGCGCCTGGTTCCGCGAGCTGACCACGCTCGCCCGCCTCGCCGAGCGCAGCGGCCGCGACGAGCCTGCCGACAAGGGCTGATCGTCCAAGCTCCCGATCGTCCAAGGCCCTGATCGTCCAAGATCCGGCGTCGGCCGCGCTTGCATCCGGGCGCCGTTTGGGTCGAAAGGACGGGGATCGGTGACGACGGGCGGGCGCGGATGCGCGGCGTCGAGGCGAGGATCGAAGAGATCGATGAGTGAGACGGCGCGTGAACTCGGCTCGGCCGACATCCAGAAGGTGCTTGAGCTGCTGCCGCACCGCTACCCGTTCCTGATGATCGACCGGATCATCGAGATCGACGGCGACGAGAGCTGCATCGGCATCAAGAACGTCACCGTCAACGAGCCGCAATTCACCGGGCACTTCCCGAACATGCCGGTGTTCCCCGGGGTGCTGCTGATCGAGGGCATGGCCCAGACGGCGGGCGCGATCTGCTGCCGGCACATCATGGAGAGCAACGTGCAGACCAAGCAAGTGTTCTTCATGACCATCGACAAGTGCAAGTTCCGCAAGCCGGTGGTGCCGGGCGACCAGGTCCGCTTCCACATGAAGAAGACCAACAATCGCAAGACGATGTGGTGGTTCCACGGAGAGGCCCGCGTCGACGGCGTCCTCGTGGCGGAGGCCGACATCGGGGCCATGCTGGTGACCGCGTGAGCGCGCCCGCGATCCATTCGAGCGCGATCGTCGAGGACGGCGCCGAGATCGGCGATGGCTGCCGCATCGGGCCGTTCTGCCATGTCGGCCCGCAGGTGGTGCTCGGCGTCGATTGCGAGCTCGTGAGCCACGCGGTGGTGGCGGGCGACACCCGGATCGGCGCGCGGACGAAGATCTATCCCTTCGCCTCGATCGGCCACCCGCCGCAGGACCTGAAGTACAAGGGCGAGGCCTCGACGCTGCGGATCGGCTCCGATTGCCTGATCCGCGAGGGCGTGACCATGAATCCGGGCACCGAGGGCGGCGGCCTGGAGACCGTGGTCGGCGACCGCTGCACCTTCCTGGCCAACGCCCATGTGGGCCATGACGGCCATGTCGGCAGCGACGTGATCTTCTCGAACAACGTCATGCTCGCCGGCCATTGCAGCGTCGGCGACTACGCGATCCTCGGCGGCGGCGCCGCGGTGATCCAGTTCGCCCGCGTCGGCGCGCATGCTTTCGTCGGCGGTCTGTCGGCCCTGGAGAACGACTGCATCCCCTACGGCATGGCGCTCGGCAACCGCGCTTCGCTCTCGGGCCTCAACATCGTCGGCCTCCAGCGACGGGGCTTCGCCCGCGAAGACATCCATGCGCTGCGCCGCGCTTACCGTTCGCTCTTCGCGGCCGAGGGCACGCTGATGGAGCGGGTGGAAGACGTGGCTTCGGAGTTCGACAGCCACCCGGCGGTCCGCGAGATCCTCGATTTCATCCGCGCCGGCGGCAAGCGCTCGATCTGCACGCCGCGCGAGGCGCCGGCTCCCGTCGGCGGCGCCTGAGCCCGCCGATGTCGGCTCCTCGGGCCGCACGGCCGGACGCGAGGCTGGTGCTGGTCGCAGGCGCCGGGCGCCTGCCGGAACAGGTCGCCCACTCCCTCGATCGTGCCGGCCGCGCCTTCAAGGTGCTGGCGCTGCGCGGCTTCACCGACCACGCCCTGCGCGCGCGGGCCGACGCCACGGTCGACCTCCTCGACATCGGCGAGACCCTGCGCATCCTCGAAGGCTGGGGGCCGGCCACCGTCGTGCCGGCCGGCGGCGTCGCGCGGCCGAGCCCCGCCGCGATCCTCAACGCGGCCGCCGCCTTCCGCAACCGGGTCGCGCTCCGAAACCTCGCCGACGGCGGCGACGACCGGCTGCTGCGCGGCGCCCTCGCGCTGCTGGAGGAGAACGGCCACACCGTCTGCGGCGTCCACGAGGTCGCTCCCGACCTGCTGAGCCCCGCCGGCACGATCGGCGGCCACCGGCCGGACGCGGCGGGTGAGGCCTCCATCGCGACCGGCCGGGCGGTGCTGGCCGCGCTCTCGTCCTTCGATGTCGGCCAAGCGGTGGTGGTGGCGGCCGACCGGGTGCTCGCGGTCGAGGGGCCGGAGGGCACCGACCGCATGCTCGCCCGCGCCCGCGCGCTCGCACGGAAGCCTTGGGATCTGTTGCCCTGGGGCCGCATGCGGTCGCTGCCTGCGACCGTCCTGGTGAAGTGCGCCAAGGACGGCCAGGACTTGCGCATCGACTTGCCGGCGATCGGCCCGCGGACCGTCCGCAACGCGGCCGCCGCCGGCTGCGTCGGCCTCGCGGTCGAGGCTGGCCGCACCCTGTTGATCGACCGCCCGGAAACGATCGCCGAGGCCGACCGGCTCGGCCTCTTCCTGATCGGCATCGGAGTCGGCCCATGAAGATCTGGCTCGTGGCGGGCGAGGATTCCGGCGACCAGCTCGGCGCCAAGCTGATGGCGTCGCTGCGCGAGGCCGCGCCCGGCCCGGTAACCTTCGGCGGCGTCGGCGGGGAGGCGATGACGGCGCGGGGGCTGACCTCGCTCTTCCCCCTCGATGACGTGGCGGTGATGGGCTACCTGCCGGTGCTGGCGCGCCTACGCACGCTGCTGCGCCGCATCCGCCAGACCGTGGACGACGTGGTCGCCAACCGCCCAGACGTGCTCGTCATCATCGACAGCCCCGGCTTCACCCACGCGGTCGCCTCGCGCGTGCGCAAGCGCGCCCCGGAGATCCCGATCGTCGACTACGTCTCGCCGAGCGTGTGGGCGTGGCGGCCGTGGCGGGCGGCCTCGATGCGAGGGTTCGTCGATCACGTGCTGGCGCTGCTGCCGTTCGAGCCGGCGGCGCACCTACGGCTGAACGGGCCGCCCTGCACCTATGTCGGCCACCCCCTGATCGAGCGGTTCTCGGAGCTGCGGCCGGACGCGTCGGACGCCGCCCTGCGGGAGGCCGTGCCGTGGCGCGTGGTGGTGCTGCCGGGCTCTCGCCGCTCCGAGATCGAGCGGCTGATGCCGGTCTTCGGCCGGACGTTGGCGCGGCTGGCGCGGGACGTCGGCCCGATCGAGGCGGTGCTGCCCGCGGTCACCCGGCACCGCGCCCTGATCGAGCGCATGGCGAACGCCTGGGACGCGCCCGTGCGCATCGTCGCGGGCGAGGGCGCGAAGTACGCCGCCTTCCGCCAGGCGCGGGCCGCGCTCGCCGCCTCCGGCACGGTGACGCTGGAACTCGCGCTGGCGGGGGTGCCTATGGTGGTGGCCTACAAGGTCTCGCGGGTGGAGGAAGCGGTGGCCCGGCGCCTGATCCAGGTGCCGACCATCGTGCTGCCGAACCTGATCCTGTCGGAGAACGCCATGCCGGAATTCGTTCAGGCGGAATGCACGGAGGACCGCCTCGCGGCGGCGCTCGCCCCCCTCGTCACCGGCGGCACCGCGCGCGACCGCCAGGTGGCGGCCCTGAAGCGCATCGACGGCCTGATGCGGCTCCCCGGCGACGAGGCGCCGAGCCGCAGCGCGGCGCGGGTGGTTCTGGCTGCGATCAAGGGCTGAGCGTCTCATCCCTCCCCCGCAGAGGGGGGAGGGTAGACCAGCCGTCAGCCGCGCTCGTTGATGCCGACGTAGTCGCGCTTGGTCGGGCCGACGTAGAGCTGGCGCGGGCGGCCGATCTTCTGCGAGGGGTCCTCGATCATCTCGGCCCATTGCGCGATCCAGCCGACGGTGCGCGCCACCGCGAACAGCACCGTGAACATGTCGGTCGGGAAGCCCATCGCCTTCAGGGTGATGCCCGAGTAGAAGTCGATGTTCGGGTAAAGCTTCTTCTCGATGAAGTACTCGTCCTTGAGCGCGATCTCCTCGAGCTTCATCGCGACCTCAAGCAGCGGATCGTCGTTCTTGCCGAGTTCCTTCAGCACCTCGTGGGTGGTCTTCTGCATGATCCGCGCGCGCGGGTCGTAGTTCTTGTACACCCGGTGGCCGAAGCCCATCAGGCGGAACGGGTCGTTCTTGTCCTTGGCCTTGGCGACGTACTGATCGACGCGGTCCGGCGTGCCGATCTCCATCAGCATCTTCAAGGCCGCCTCGTTGGCGCCGCCATGCGCCGGCCCCCACAGGCAGGCGACGCCGGCCGCGATGCAGGCGAACGGGTTCGCGCCCGACGAGCCCGCGAGCCGCACCGTCGAGGTCGAGGCGTTCTGCTCGTGGTCGGCGTGCAGGATGAAGATCTTGTCCAGGGCCTTCGAAAAGATCGGGTTAACCTGGTAGTCCTCGCACGGGACGGCGTAGCACATCCGCAGGAAATTCGAGGTGTAGTCGAGATCGTTCTTCGGATACACGAACGGCTGGCCGATCGAGTATTTGTAGGCCATCGCCGCCAGCGTAGGCATCTTGGCGATCATGCGCATCGACGCGATCATGCGCTGGCTCTCGTCCGTGATGTCGGTCGAGTCGTGGTAGAAGGCCGAGAGCGCGCCGACGGAGGCGACCATCACCGCCATCGGGTGCGCGTCGCGGCGGAAGCCGGTGAAGAACCGGTTCATCTGGTCGTGCACCATGGTGTGGCGCGTGACGCGGTAGTCGAAGTCGGCCTTCTGACCCGGCGTCGGCAGCTCGCCGAACAGCATCAGGTAACAGGTCTCGAGGAAGTCCCCCTGCTCGGCGAGCTGCTCGATCGGGTAGCCGCGATAGAGCAGCACGCCCTCGTCGCCGTCGATGTAGGTGATCTTCGATTCGCACGAGGCGGTCGAGGTGAAGCCGGGATCGAAGGTGAAGGCGCCGGTCTGCGCGTAGAGCTTGCCGATGTCGACGACGTCGGGGCCGATCGTACCGCTCTTGACCGGCAGAGAGACCTCTTTGCCGTCCACGGTGATGGTGCTGGCTGCGCTCATGGAACGTGGACCCTTTCCTGGCAACGAATCGGTGCCGGCCCAAGGCTCGGCTCCGCGCCGCCCTGGACCCGAAGTCACCTGCATTTTGCTGCAGGTGCTCACAGGCCCACCGGTTAGCGGATCGGCCGGGCGCCAGCAACGGCGCGGATGACAACCACGCCCCGACGCCAAGCGAAAACCGGGCCGCGCGTGCGATGCGGCAAACCGCTCAGCTTTTCGTGATCCGGTCGGCGAGCCGGGCGAGGCTTTCCTCGCGGCCGAGGACCGCCATCACGTCGAACAGCGGCGGCGAGGTGGTGCGGCCGGTGAGCGCCGCCCGCAGCGGCTGCGCCACCTGCCCGAGCTTCAGCCCCTCGGTCTCGGCGAAGAGCCGCACCGCGGCTTCCGTCGCGGCGGCGCTCCACTCGGGCAGGGCCTCGAGCGCCGGCAGGATCGCGGCGAGGCGTGCGCGGGCCTCGTCGGTGAGGAGGGCGGCGGCCTTCTCGTCCGGTACCAGCGGACGCGCGGCGGTCAGGTAGTAGGCGCTGTCGAGCAGCTCGATCAGGGTCTTGGCCCGCTCCTTCAGCCCCGGCATCGCCGCGACGAGCTTTTCGCGCAGGTCCGGCGCGAGGGGGGCGACGAGGCCGCGCTCCGGGCCGACGTTCGGCAGGATGCGCTCGATCGCGTCGACCAGGTCCCCATCCGCTGCGCCGCGGATGTAGAGGCCGTTGAGGTTCTCGAGCTTGGCGAAGTCGAACCGCGCCGGCGAGCGGCCGATCGCCTTGAGGTCGAAGGCCGCCACCATCTCCTCGGTGGAGAACACCTCCTGGTCGCCGTGGCTCCAGCCGAGGCGGACGAGGTAGTTGCGGAGCGCCGCCGGCAGGTAGCCGAGGTCGCGGTAGGCGTCGACGCCGAGCGCGCCGTGGCGCTTGGACAGCTTGGCCCCGTCGGCCCCGTGGATCAGCGGGATGTGCGCCATCCGCGGCACCTCCCAGCCCAGCGCTGCAAAGATCTGGCTCTGGCGGGCCGCGTTGGTGAGGTGGTCGTCGCCGCGGATCACCTGGGTCACGCCCATGTCGTGGTCGTCGACGACGACGGCGAGCATATAGGTCGGGTTGCCGTCCGAGCGCAGCAGTACGAGGTCGTCGAGGTCGCGGTTGGCCCAGGTGACGCGGCCCTGCACCGCGTCGTCCACCACCGTCTCGCCCTCGCTCGGGGCGCGCAGCCGGATCACCGGCTTCACCCCCGCCGGCGCGTCGGACGGGTCGCGGTCGCGCCAGCGCCCGTCGTAGCGCAGCGGCTTGCCGGCGGCCCGCGCCTGCTCACGCATCTGCGTCAGCTCGTCCTGCGTCGCGTAGCAGCGATAGGCGTTGCCCGAGGCCAGCAGATTCTCGGCGACCTCGCGGTGGCGCTCGGCGCGGGCGTACTGGAACACCACGTCGCCGTCCCAGTCGAGCCCGAGCCAGCGCATCCCGTCGAGGATGGCGTCGATCGCCCCTTGCGTCGATCGCTCGCGGTCGGTGTCCTCGATCCGCAGCAGCATCCGGCCGCCCATCCGGCGGGCGTAGAGCCAGTTGAACAGCGCAGTGCGGGCACCGCCGATATGGAGGTAGCCCGTGGGCGAGGGCGCGAAGCGCGTGACGACGGCTGACGACATCGGACGATGGATCTTCTGGTGAAGGGGCGAGGAGCACTCTGGTCGTGGCGCGGATCGACCGATCCGGTTGCGCGCGTCTAGATCGCTCCGCGGCGAAGGGAAAGGCGGTTCGGCGTCCGCGACGACGCACGCAAAGCTGGGGACCTGCACCGGAACCCGGTTCGGACGGCTCTAGCACGCCCGCGCGGATGCGTTAACAATCCGCGACGGCGCAGCGGCCTCGCGCCGGCCGGTGTGCCGATCATGGCGCGGGACATCGTACGATCGACGGGACGGGCCGTCGCTGGACCGGCTCTCGGGCGCTTCCTCGCGCCCGCCGTGCTCGGGCCGGCTTTGCGCGGCTGGGTCATCAGCGGCCTTGTGATCGAGGCCGAGCAGCGCCGGCTGTTCCCCTGGCTCGCGGTCGCCTTCGGCGCCGGCATCCTTGTGTTCTTCACCGCCACCGACGGGATGCCCGCGCTCTGGGCCCCCCTCGCTGCGACGGCGGCCTGCGCCGCGACCCTGCCGTTCCTCGGTGGTCGGCCGGTGGCTTTGGCGATTGCGCTCGGGCTTGCCGCAGCGCTCCTCGGGTTCTCGGCGAGCGCCCTGCGGGTGTCGCGAGTGGCCGCGCCCGTGCTGAACCGCACGATGATCGCGCCGCTCGAAGGGCTGATCGAGTCGCTGGAGGAGCGGGAGGAGGGCGCCCGCGTCGTGGTCCGGGTCGCGAGCCTCGGCACGATGGCGGCGGCCGAGCGCCCGGTCCGCGTGCGCGTCTCGTTCAAGAAGGCGCCGCCCTTGCGCCCGGGCGACTTCATCGCCGCCACCGCCCGCCTGCTGCCGCCCCCGGAGGCGGCGCGGCCGGGCGGCTACGACTTCGCCCGCGACGCCTACTTCCGCGGCATCGGCGCGGTCGGGTCCTTGTTGGGAAAGATCGCGGTGAAGCCGCCGCCGGAGCCGGTGCCGTGGTCGCTCCGCCTTGCGGCTGCGGTGGACGACGCCCGAAACGCGCTCACCCGCCGGATCACCGACGCCAACGGCGGCCAGGCCGGCGCGGTGGCGGCCGCCCTCGTGACCGGCAAGCGCGGGCTGATCGCGCCGGCGACCAACGACACCTTGCGGGCGGCCGGAATTTATCACGTCGTTTCTATCTCTGGACTCCACATGGTGCTGGCCGCCGGCGTCGTGTTCTGGCTCGTGCGGGCCGGGCTCGCGCTGGTGCCGTTCCTCGCGCTGGCCTGGCCGATCAAGAAGATCGCCGCGGCGCTGGCGATGGTCGGCGTCACCGCCTACTGCGTCTTCTCCGGCTGGGACATCGCCGCCGAGCGCTCCCTCGTCATGACCCTGATCATGCTCGGCGCGATCCTGGTCGACCGCCCGGCGTTGAGCATGCGCAACCTCGCCCTCGCCGCGCTCATCGCGCTGGCGCACGAGCCGGAGGGGCTGCTCGGCCCGAGCTTCCAGATGTCGTTTGGGGCGGTGGCCGGCCTCATCGCCTGCGCCCGGCTGATCGACGGGCGCCTGTTCCGCCGCGATGGCGCCGGGCGGATCGGCCGGCTGATCGCCCTGGGGCTGACGACGGTCGTCGGCACGCTCGGCACGACGCTGGTGGCCCAGGTCGCCACCGCACCCTTCGCGACCTACCACTTCCAGACGGTGCAGCCTTTCGGGCTGATCGGTAACGCGCTCACGCTGCCGCTGGTCTCGCTCGCGGTGATGCCGGCGGCGGTGCTCGGCATCGTCGCCTACCCGTTCGCCCTCGATCAGCCGGTCTGGTGGCTGATGGGCCTGGCAGTGCGGGGGATGCTGACGATCTCCGGCTGGATCGAGGGGCTCGGTCGCGCCAACGTGGTGGTGCCGGCTTTCGGCACCGGCGCGCTCGGGTGCCTCGCCGCGGCGCTTCTGCTCGCGACGCTGCCGGTCTCGCGCCTGCGCTGGCTTGCCTTGCCGCCCGCCTTGCTCGGGCTAGGCCTCGCGACGGCGCCGGCCCGCTTCGACATCTACGTCGATCGCCAGGGCAGCGGTGCCGCGGTGCGCCGGATCGACGGCAGCCTCGTCGCCCTCGGCAAGCCGTCGAACTTCGTGCTGGAGCAATGGCTGAAGGCCGACGGCGACGGCCGGACCGGCGCGCAGGCGACCGGTGGTCCCACCTGCGACCGGATTGGGTGCGTCCTGCGGCTCGCCGACGGCCGCGCGGTGGCCCTTCTGAAGGACCGCCGCGGCTTCGCCCAGGATTGCGCCAACGCCGCGGTGTTGATCACGCCGCTCTCCGCGCCGCCCAGCTGCGCCGCAGCCCTCGTCATCGATCGCGCCTACCTCGCCGCCCACGGCGCGGTTGCGATCCGCCTGCAGCCGGACGGCTTCACGGTGAGTCGGACCCGCGAGCCGGGGCGGACGCTGCCGTGGCGACCGGCCCAAGCCCGCGTGCCGGCCAAGCCAGCCGACCAGCCGGTGCCACAATCGCCTTTACCCGGCGAGATCAAGCCGAAGTACGTACCTTTCCAGGGCATGGCGCCGCCGAATCCGCGGACCGAACCGGCGCCCGACGACCCGGTCGCGGACGGCACCGACGCCGAGATGCCGGCGGAGACGCTTCAGTAACGGCGGACGAGGCTGACCAACCGCCCCTGGATCTGGACGCGATCCGGCCCGAGCACGCGGGTTTCGTAGGCGGGGTTGGCCGCTTCCAGTGCGATCGACGAGCCGCGCCGGCGCAGGCGCTTCAGCGTCGCCTCCTCATCGTCGATCAGCGCGACGATGATGTCGCCGGTGTTGGCGGTGTCCTGCTTGCGGATCACCACGAGGTCGCCGTCGAGGATGCCGGCCTCGACCATCGAATCGCCGCGGACCTCCAGTGCGTAGTGCTCGCCGCCGGCGAGGAAGTCCGGCGACATGGTGATCGCGTGGCTCTGGTTCTGGATCGCAGAGATCGGAGTTCCGGCGGCGATCCGGCCCATCACCGGGATCGACACGGAGCGACCGCTGTCATCGACCATCTGCGTCGTCGGCCGAGGCGGCACCGCCTTGGCGCGCCCGCCCTCCACCACGCTCGGGGTGAAGCGGCGTGGCGCGGGCGCCGCCACCGGAGCGGGCGCCGCCATGCGGCCGGCGCCGTCGGGCATCCGCAGGACCTCGATCGCCCGGGCGCGGTTGGGAAGCCGGCGCAGGAAGCCGCGCTCCTCGAGGGCGGTGATCAGCCGATGGATGCCCGATTTCGACTTGAGGTCGAGGGCGTCCTTCATCTCGTCGAACGAGGGCGGGACGCCGTCCTCGCGCATCCGCTCATCAATGAATCGCAGGAGATCCAGCTGTTTACGGGTCAGCATTGGCGAGCTCGCGAGAAAGTGCGGCCGCACGAAGGTGAAGCCGCAGAAACAAAACACGAACACGTTAAACGTTCGTCAAGTGTTCCGCAAGGGTTCTTGTCGCGACGCGCTGCGCGGACAGACGAATTCGTTACGCGACGGTGCCAGCGCGGCAAGGCGAGGTTCAGCCCTCCAGGCTTCGCCGCACGGCGCGGGCCGTGACGGCGGAGACGCGCACGTTCGATTCCTGCGTCACGCCCGCGATGTGCGGCGTCAGGATCAGGTTCGGCACGTCGGCGAACAGTGCCCCGCCCATAGCATCCAGCGGCTCCTCCGCGAACACGTCCAGCGCCGCCCCGCCGAGATGGCCCGACCGGAGCGCGTCGACGACTGCGCGCTCGTCCACCACGCCCCCGCGGGCGGCGTTGATCAGGATCGCGCCCGGCGGCATCCGGGTGATCGCGTCGGAGCCGATCATCCCCCGCGTCGCCTCGGTGAGCGGCACGTGCAGGGAGAGCACGTCGCTCGATGCGATCAGCGCGTCGAGCTCGGCACGCGTCACCGAGCCGTGGGCCGGGCGCCACGCGGTGTCCTCGGGCGTCAGGTACGGGTCGAAGGCCGAGACCGCCATGTCGAGCGCCGCGGCGCGCCGGGCGGTCTCGCGGGCGATGGCACCGAAGCCGACGAGGCCGAGGCGCTTGCCGGCGATCTCGCGCCCCATCGACGCGTTGCGCGGCCACGCCCCCGCCGCCACCTGCGCGCTGGCACCGTAGGCGCCGCGCAGCAGCAGCAGGGCCGTGCCGATCACGTACTCGGCCACCGCGCCGTCGTTGGCGC
The DNA here is from genome assembly GCF_008040045.1 of Methylobacterium sp. WL8. NCBI lineage: Bacteria > Pseudomonadati > Pseudomonadota > Alphaproteobacteria > Hyphomicrobiales > Methylobacteriaceae > Methylobacterium > Methylobacterium sp. WL8. The sequence continues at coordinate 67,542 of NZ_VRVF01000002.1, forward strand.
CGGTCGCGGGATGGACCGCGATCCCGCGGGCGGCGCAGGCCGGCAGGTCGATGTTGTCGAGGCCGACGCCGAGGCGGCCCACCACCTTGAGGTCGGGAGCCGCTGCCAGCAGGTCGCCGCGCACCTGCGTGCGGTTGCGGACGATCAGCCCCGCCGCCTCTTGGAGCGCCGCGCGCAGGGCGTCGGGCCGGTCGACGAGGGTCGGATCGTAGAGCGTCTCGAACCCGGCGAGCTCCGCCCGGATCGCGGCCTCGTCCATGAACTCGCTGATGACGACCTTGAGCATCGCGTGCCGATCCTGTTTCGCGCGGCGGCCGAGCCTCCCCCGCGGGCGTTCCCGTCGGGCGCCGTGCCCGCCTGCGGGGCCGTCATCCTGCGTTGGGACGCATCGGTAAAGGCCGCGCCGGCTCATCGCGAGGGAACGGGCGGGGCGACGCGGTGCCGTTTGGGCTCGGACGGCATTCGTGTCCCGCACATCAGTATTCGGGCGTCGCCGCCCCGGGCGGCGCTGGACCGGCGCGTGATTAACCGCTTCGCAAGGCAAACCGGCTTAGGTTTGGACCCATGAGGTGCGGCCGGCGGCGGCGCCTTTCGACAATGCGTGACCGACGCCGACCCGAGCCGGCGATTCGGAGACACCGGAGCAGTTTCACCATGGCCCTCGACCTCAGCATGCCGATCCTGGTCGTCGACGACTACCAGACGATGGTCCGCATCATCCGCAACCTCCTGAAGCAGCTCGGCTTCGAGGAGGTCGACGACGCCTCCGATGGCACGGCCGCCCTGGCGCGCCTCAAGGGCCGCAAGTACGGCCTGGTCATCTCCGACTGGAACATGGAGCCGATGACCGGCTACGAGCTGCTTCGCCACGTCCGCGCCGACGAGGGCCTGCGCACCACGCCGTTCATCATGGTCACCGCGGAATCGAAGACAGAGAACGTCATCGCCGCCAAGAAGGCCGGCGTGAACAACTACATCGTCAAGCCGTTCAACGCCGCCACCTTGAAGAGCAAGATCGAAGCGGTCTGCGGCGCCTGAGCGGCCACTCGGGGCCGACACGCGGAGGAGTGCTGACGATGGGTGTGCAAAGACCGCTCGGCGCGACGATCAACCCGGCGACGATGGTCACCGAGTTGATGGAGATCGCGGACTACATCGCCCACGTGCGCGACGAGATCGCGGCCTTGCGCGCCAACGAGCTGACGCACGACCGCATCCCGATGGCGCACGAGGAGCTCGGCAACGTCCTGGCCGCGACTGCCGGCGCCACCAACTCCATCATGGAGGCGGCCGAGTCGATGCTGGCGTTGCCGGACGGACCCGGCTACCGCGACGCAGTCGAAAGCGGCATCGGCACGATCTTCGAGGCCTGCGCCTTCCAGGACATCACCGGCCAGCGGATCGGCAAGGTCGTCGCCGCCCTGCAGCAGTTCGAGGTGCGGCTCGCGCGCTTCTCCAGCGCCGTGCGGGCACGGGACGCGGCCGGCCAGGATCCGGCCGAGGCCGAGCGCAACGAGCGCGCCCAGCGCCTGCTCCTGAACGGCCCGCAGCCGAACGGCCCTGCCACCGCCCAGGACGACATCGACGCCCTGTTCGCCTGACCCTCGACGGGCCGGCGCCGCCCCCGCTAAAGCATTTTCCAGCGAGGTGGATGCCGGCTCGCGTGAAGAAAATGCTCTAACAGGCTGCTGAAAAAGTCGGGCGAGGTAGAACAATCATCTCCGAATCACACCATTTGTTAGAGAATGGGGCGGTTCTCGCGTCTCGACGGTTCTCGATCGTGGGGGCTCGGCCCGCGAGTGCCTGCGGCAGGAGAACGTCTTTCTCCATCTCGGGACTTTTTCAGCAGCCTGCTAAAGCGTATGGCTTAAGCGGACGCATCGAGGCAAAGCATGGCGGCACGGCTCTGGTCCGACCTGACCACGCGGGATGTCTCCGCGCGGAACATGGGCCGCACGGTCGCGGTGCTGCCGGTGGCGGCGATCGAGCAGCACGGCCCGCATCTGCCGCTCTGCACCGACGTCGCGATCATGGATGGCTACCTCGCGCGCGCCTGCGCCCTGGTGCCGGCCGACCTCGACGTGCTGGTCCTGCCGGTGCAGTCGGTCGGCAAGTCCGACGAGCACGACGCCTTTCCTGGAACGCTCTCCCTCACTACCGCGACCGCGCTCGCCGCCTGGGGCGAAATTGGCGCCGGCGTGCACCGCGCCGGCTGCAGCCGGCTGGTGATCGTCACCTCGCACGGCGGCAACAGCGCGCTGATCGACCTCGTGGCCGGGGATTTGCGCGCCCGCTTCGGCATGGTGGCGGTGACGACCGCCTGGGCGCGCTTCGGCTACCCGGACGGATGCTTCCCGGAGGACGAGATCGTCCACGGCATCCATGCCGGCGGGGTCGAGACCGCGCTGATTCTGGCCCTGCGCCCCGATCTCGTGCGGCGCGAGGCCGTCGCCGACTTCCCCTCGCGCACCCGCGCCATGGTCGGCGACTTCACGCACCTGCGCGCCGGGCGCCCGGCCGCCTTTGCCTGGAAGGCCGGCGACCTCCATCCGTCGGGCGCGATCGGCGACGCCAGGCTCGGCACCGCCGAGGCCGGGGAGGCTGCCCTCGACCACGGCGCGCGGGCCTTCGTGGCGCTGCTGCACGACGTGGCGCGGTTCGACCTTTTGGGCAGGTAGCGCGCCGCAGCCCGCGGTGCGACGGCCCCGCGGCGCGTCCTCAGGCGCCGGCCGGCTGCGGCTGCCGAACGCTCGCCCCGGAGGCCTCGCGCAGCGCCGCGACGGCCTGCTGCCCGGAATCTTCGGCCGCCGCCGCCGCGAGGCGTTCGCCGGTCGGGCGGGGCAGCCGCACCAGGACTATGGTGCCGACCGTCTCCTCGGAGCGGATGCGCAGGGAGCCGCCGTGCAGCTCGGCCATGGAGCGGGCGATGGCGAGGCCGAGGCCCGAGCCCTTGTGGCTGCGGGTCAGGTTGGTCTCGACCTGCGAGAACGGCGCACCGAGGCGCGCCAGCGCCGCCTTCGGGATACCGATCCCAGTATCCTCGATGAACAGGTGGGCGTGGTCCCCGGCGGCGCGCGCGCGCACCGCGATGCGGCCGTGCCCGGGCGTGAACTTCACAGCGTTCTGCAGCAGGTTGACGAGGATCTGCTGCAGGGCGCGCTCGTCGGCGAGCAGCGCGAGGCCGGGCTGCAAGTCTATGGCGATGTGGAGGTTCTTCTGCCGCGCCGGCTCCGACACCAGCTTCAGCGCCCCGGCGACCGCGGCCTCGACGGCGACCTCGCGGCGCGCGAGGCGCACGCGGTCGGACTCGATCCGCGACATGTGGAGGATGTCGTCGATCATCGAGAGCAGGTAGTCGCCGCTGCCGCGGATGTCAGCGCAGTATTCGGCGTAGCGCGGCGAGCCGAGCGGCCCGTAGAGCTCGCTCGACATCAGCTCGGCGAAGCCGATGATCGCGTTCAGCGGCGTGCGCAGCTCGTGGCTCATGTTGGCCAGGAACTCGGACTTGGCCTGGTTGGCGGACTCGGCCGCCGCCTTCTGGTCGAGGTAGCGCTCGGCGAGGTCGGCGAGTTGCTGCGTCTGCAACTCCAGCGTGCGGCGCGAGCGCTTCAGGTCCTTGACCGTCTCGATCAGCTCGCGCTCCGAGGCAACGAGCTGCTCCTGGTGCCGCTTCAGGTTGGTGATGTCGGTGCCGACGGAGACGTACCCGCCGTCCTTGGTGCGTCGCTCGCTGATCTGCAGCCAGCGGCCGTCGGTGAGTTCCGCCTCGAAGGTACGGGCCGTCGCGCTCGCCGCATCGGTCTCCGGCATCTCCCGCCGGATCTGCGGCAGTACCCCGCGGCCCATCACCTCGTCGTAGCGGCGGCCGACCTGCGCGTCCTCGGGGGAAAGCGCGTGCAGGTGGCGGAACTTGGAATTGCACAGCACGAGACGGTTGCTCGTGTCCCAGATGACGAACGCTTCCGAGATCGCCTCGACGGCGTCGCGCAAGCGCATGTCGTTGGTGGCGCTGGTCTCGGCGAGGTGCTGCTGCTCGGTGACGTCGACGGCGATGCCGACGAGGTGGCGGCCGCCGTCTGTCACGTCCGGCACCACCTCGGCGCGGGTGCGCAGCCAGATGTAGGCGCCGTTCGCCCCGCGCATGCGGAAGGCGTGGTCGACAGCGGTCTGGCTCGCGGCCAGGCCGCGCGCGAGGCTGTAAAGGTCGCCGTCGTCGGGGTGGACCAGGGCGTTGACGTCGCCGAAGGATAGGAACTCGCGCTCGCGGCGGTAGCCGAGCAGCGCGTACATCGAATCCGACCAGTAGATCTGCCCGCGTGGGATGTCCCAGTCCCACAAGCCGCAGGCGCCGCGGCCGAGCGCGGTGTCAAGGCGCCGGCGGATCTGCTCGCAGACCTTGTCGATCGCCTTCGCCCGGCGGCTCTGCAGCCCGTAGGCGAGGCCCACCCCGACGATGACGAGGGCGGCGGCGGCGACCAGGATCGCTTGGTGGCGGGCGCGGCCGGTCCAGCTCGCGGTCAGCGGTCCAAGCGATTGCATCACCGCGATGCGGCTTTCGCCGCCGGGGAGGCGGCGCATCGCCGCGAAGGCGGTCTCGCCGTCGGAGAGTGCTAGGCGCATCACGCCCGCCCGCTCGCCGAGCGTCGAGAGTGCCTCCGACTCGCCGAGCGCATTCTGAAGGGTCTCGGTGCCGGGCGGCAGTGGGGGCCTGGCCGCGACGATCCGGTCGCCTCGTGAAACGAGCATCACACGGCGTCCGGCCGGCAGGGTGCCCGCGGGAAATAAGTCGACGAGGCTCGCCTGGGCCGCCGCGTCGCCGAGGGCGTGGCCCGCCAGCGCTCCGGCCGAGAGGCGGGTGAAGGACTCGAGGTCGGCGCTCGCGGTGGCGAGCAGTTCCTCGCGCTGGGTCTGGAGGTGGAGGGCCGTCAGCCCCGCCAGGCAGGCGAGGAAGGTCGCGAGCAAGGCCGGCACCGCATAACGCAGCCAGGCTTCGGCCTGCACGAAACGGCTCGCCGGCGCGCGCGTCGGCCAGTGGATGCCGAGAATCGTATCCGCACGCGCGGAGAAGGAAGCGGAATCCGCCTCCGGCATGGTCGACCTCGTGCACTGGAAGCGTCCGGGCCTTGCTGCGCCGGCCCCGAATCTGAATTCAATTCATCACTTTCCCGAGTGGTTTGTCCACGGATTTTTTACAGCGCGGCTTGACTCCAAGCCCCGACTACCGACTCGGAATCAGCAGAGAATCGCCAATGTTAAGCGATGGTTAACCGGCTTCGAGCGTCCGGGCGGCGATGTCGGCCACGTCCCGGGAAAGGGCGGGGATCGCCTTGATCCGGTTGAGGATTTCGGCGGCCTTTTCCCGTCGCGAATTTTCCCACCGCCGCCAGGAAGAAAACGCGGTGAGGAGCCGCGCGGCGAGCTGCGGGTTGATCCGGTCGAGGGCCTCGATCCGCTCGGCGACGAGGGCGAAGCCGGCTCCGTCGGCCCTCGCGAACTGGGTCGGGTTGCCCATTGCGAAGTTGGCGATCAGCGCCCGCACCCGGTTCGGGTTGGTCATGGCGAAGGCCGGGTGCCGGCTCAGCGCCGCGATCCGCGCCGGCGTGCCGTCCTCGGCGATCGTCGCCTGGACGGCGAACCACTTATCGAGGACCAGCGGCTCGTCGGCATAGGTGGCGCCGAAAGCCGAGAGCGCCGCCTCGCGGGCCTCCCCTGGGATCGCCGCGATCACGCCGAGGGCCGCGAGCCGGTCGGTCATGTTGCGCGCCTCGCGAAGCTGGAGGAGGGCGTCTTCGGTGCCGGCCGCCGGGTCCGCGGCGGCGATCAGGTCGAGGCAGGCGTTGGCGAGCGAGCGGCGGCCGGCCGAGGCGGCGTCCGGGCTGTAGGGGGCGTCCTGAGACGCCCGCAGGGCCAGGGCCAGCGCATCGAGGCGCGGGCGCAGCCGCGTGCCCAGCGCTTTCCGAAGGGCGGTTCGGGCCGCGTGGATCGCGTCCGGGTCGAGGTCGGCGGCGATTTCGTTGGCGGCTTCGCCTTCGCCGGGGAGCGACAGCACCAGGGCGGCGAAGGCCGGGTCGGCCAGGGCCTCGCCGTCGAGGAAGGCGCCGAGCGCGTCGGCGAAGGCCTCGCCCGCGCCCGGTGCGGCCGGTTCGAGGATCAGCCGCATCGCGATCCCCTGCGCCGCCTGCCAGCGGTTGAACGGGTCGGTGTCGTGCCGGAGCAGGACGAGGCGCTCGGCGTCGGTCAGGTCGAGTTCAAGCCGCACCGGGGCGGAAAAGCCGCGCAGCACCGAGGGCACGGGCGCCTCGGCGACGCACTCGAACACCACGGTGGCGGTCCCGGTGTCGAGGACGAAGACGCCGTCGGAGACCGATGTCGAAGTCGCCCCGGCGAGGGGGCCGTTCTCGCCGACGAGGCCGAGGGCGACCGGGATCACCAGGGGAGGGCCCGCCGCCTCGAGGCTCTGGCGGAAGGTCAGCGTGTATCGCCGGGCCTCGGCGTCGTAGGCGCGCGTCACCGCGAGGGCCGGCGTGCCGGGGCGCTCGTACCAGCGGGCGAAGGGCTGGAGGTCGCGCCCGGTCACCGCGGCGAAGGCCGCCAGGAAATCCTCGACGGTCGCCGCGGTGCCGTCGTTGTCGGAAAAGTACCGGTCCATGCCGGCCCGGAAGGCGTCGGCGCCGACGAGGGTGCGCAGCATCCGCACGATCTCGGCGCCCTTGTCGTAGACCGTGGCCGTGTAGAAGTTATTGATCTCGGCATAGGCACCCGGCCGGACCGGGTGCCTGAGCGGGCCGGCATCCTCCGGGAACTGCCGGGCGCGAAGGTTGCGGACCTCGCCGATGCGGTGGACGGCGCGCGAGCGCATGTCGGACGAGAATTCCTGGTCGCGGAAGACGGTCAGCCCCTCCTTGAGGCAGAGCTGGAACCAGTCGCGGCAGGTGACGCGGTTGCCCGACCAGTTGTGGAAGTACTCGTGCGCGATGATGCGCTCGATCGCGGCGTAGTCGCCGTCGGTGGCGGTCTCGGGGGAGGCCAGAACGTATTTGTCGTTGAACACGTTCAAGCCTTTGTTTTCCATCGCGCCCATGTTGAAGTCCGACACGGCGACGACGTTGAACACGTCGAGGTCGTAGGCGCGCCCGAACGCCTCCTCGTCCCACCGCATCGAACGGATCACCGCGTCGAGGGCGTAGGCGGCGCGGGGCCCTTTGCCGGGCTCGACGTAGACCGCGACCGCGACCGTTCGGCCCTCCATCGTGGTGAAGTCCTGCGCCACCCGGTCGAGCGCGCCGCCGACGAGGGCGAAGAGGTAGGCGGGCTTCGGGTGGGGATCGTGCCACACGGCGAAGTGCCGCCCGGTGCCGGCGATCTCCCCGGCCTCCACCGGGTTTCCGTTGCCGAGCAGCACCGGGCATTCGGCGCGCTCGGCCTCGATTCGGGTGGTGTAGACCGCCATCACGTCGGGCCGGTCGAGGAAGTAGGTGATCCGGCGGAACCCGTCGGCCTCGCACTGGGTGCAGTAGACGCCGTTCGAGCGGTAGAGCCCCATCAGCTTGGTGTTGGCGGTCGGGTCCACCCGCGTCAGGATCGTCAGTTCGAACGGTCCCTGCGGTGGCGCGTGCAGCGTCAGCCCCGCGGGGCTCGCCGCGTAGGCCTTGGCGGACAGCGGCGCGCCGTCGAGTTCGATGCCGTCGAGCGTCAGGTCGTCGCCGTCGAGCACCAGGGGCGCGCCCGCCCGGCCCGCCGGGTTCGCCCGCAGCGCCAGCCGCGCCGTGATCCGCGTGTCGTGCGGGGCGAGCCGCACGTCGAGGTCGACGCGGTCGATCAGGAAGTCGCTCGGCCGGTAGTCTTCGAGGCGGATCTGGACGGGCGTGTCGGTTCGCATCGGGGCATCGCTCGGCTGGCCGGAGGGGACGTCGAAGGGACGTCGAAGGGGCGTCGAAGGGGATGTTCGCGGTCCGCCGCGGCGCGGCCGAGCCCGTTGACGGGGTCCGGCCCGGGCCCAGATAGGCCCGCATCAGCGGAGCACGAGAACACCCATGGAATACCTGCACACGATGGTGCGCGTCGCCGACCTCGACAAGGCGCTGGCGTTCTACGTCGACACCTTCGGGCTGAAGGAGGTGCGCCGCATCGACAACGAGAAGGGCCGCTTCACCCTGGTCTTCCTCGCCGCCCCCGGGGACGCGGCGCGGGCCGAGACCACCAAGTCGCCCCTCGTGGAGCTGACCTACAACTGGGACCCGGAGACCTATTCCGGCGGGCGCAACTTCGGGCACCTCGCCTACCAGGTCGACGACATCTACGCCTTCTGCACCCGGCTGAAGGACAAGGGCGTGACCATCAACCGGCCGCCGCGCGACGGGCACATGGCCTTCGTGAAGTCGCCCGACGGCATCTCGATCGAGATCCTGCAGAAGGGCGGCGCCAAGGAGCCGCAGGAGCCGTGGTCCTCCATGGAGAACACCGGGACCTGGTAGCCGGATCGCGACGGTCCGGGGCAAGCCGCACGGCGTGGGCAGACGAGGATTTCGGTCCTGGGCGGCCTCGACGCCTGAACGCGCGGCCGTCCGCTTGACCCGGGCGGGCGATCCGGCCCACATCCGCGCCGGATCAGTCGGCCGGGCGGCCGCTCCGAGCTTCGGCTTGGGGAGGAAAGTCCGGGCTCCATGGAGAGACGGTGCCGGATAACGTCCGGCGGGGGCGACCCCAGGGACAGTGCCACAGAGAGCAGACCGCCCCGGACCGCGAGGTCGCGGGGTCAGGGTGAAAGGGTGCGGTAAGAGCGCACCGCGGACGCGGCAACGCGGACGGCACGGCAAACCCCACCGGGAGCAAGACCGAATAGGGGCGGCGCGCGTCTCCTCGCAGGAAGAGGCGCAGGCCCGCTCTCCAGGCCAGTCGCCCGGGTTGGTTGCTCGAGGCGGTCGGCAACGATCGTCCCAGAGGAATGGCCGCCACGTCCGGATGCGCCTCGGCGCCTCCGGGCCCTACAGAACCCGGCTTATAGGCCGGCTGATCCGCTTCCTGCCTGTCCGGACGCAGAGCCACGGCACCGGCTAAGCCGTTGACGGAGCGTGCCGATCCGCCGCGCGAAGCACGGTCCTGCGGAATATGTGCCGCCGGTCGGCGCATCGCGGCGAAGCTTTCGCCAGCAGACGCGCGCAGGTCCCGAGGATCGCCGGCGCCCGTGCGCCGAACGTCGGCGGGCGGGGCGAAAAATTGACCGTCGGTTAACCTTGCTGAGGTCACATCGGACGTCCGCGATGCGGGTCTTCGCTTGCGTTGACGATCGTCAGAGGCCCATGGTACCCGCCAACATCTCGTCATCGGCGATTTCCGGATCGGCGGACGCCCCCAGCGGCCACGCTCGCCGCGGCCGTGCGGGGATCGTCCGCGCGCGGGCCTTCGGCCACCGCACGAGCGGGATCGCCCAAACCGACCGCGCCGCGTCGCCGCGGCCGGGTGCAGGCAGCCATGAGCCGAACCGTTCCCCCCATCCCCGGCGGGCCGCCTCGGCCGCACGCGGCCCGGCGCCTTCGCCCGAACGGGCCGCGGCGATGACGCGCAAACCCATCGAGAAACCGTGCGGCCCGCACGTCCCGGTGCTGCTCGACGAGGTGCTCGCCGCCCTCGACCTTCCCGGTACGACGCTGGCCGTCGACGGCACCTTCGGCGCCGGCGGCTACACCCGCGCGATGCTCGCCGCCGACCCGGACCTCCGCGTGGTCGGCATCGACCGAGACCCCTCGGCCATCGCCGGCGGCGCGGCGCTCGTCGCCGCGTCGAACGGGCGCCTCACGCTGGTTCCGGGCCGATTCGGCGCCCTCGACGCGCACCTGGCGGATCTCGGCGAGGCGCAGGCCGACCGGATCGTGCTCGATATCGGCGTCTCCTCGATGCAGATCGACCAGCCCGAGCGCGGCTTCTCGTTCCGCAACGACGGCCCGCTCGACATGCGGATGGCCGCCACCGGCCTCAGCGCCGCCGACCTCGTCAACGAGGCCGAGGAGGTGGAGCTCGCCGACATCATCTACCATTACGGCGAGGAACGCCGCTCGCGGGCGGTGGCCCGCACCATCATCGAGGCGCGCCGCCGCGGCCGGATCGAGACCACGGCGCAGCTCGCCGACCTCGTCGCCGGGGTCGTGCGGACCGAGCCCGGCAGCGGCATCCACCCGGCGACGCGGACGTTCCAGGGCCTGCGCATCGCGGTCAACGACGAGCTCGGCGAGCTGGTCCAGGCGCTGCACGCCGCCGAGCGGATGCTGCGGCCGGGCGGGCGGCTCGCGGTGGTGACGTTCCATTCGCTCGAGGACCGCATCGTCAAGCAGTTCTTCTCCGCCCGCAGCGGCCGCGCCGTCCAGGCCTCGCGCCACATGCCGAGCGCGCTGCCCGGCGGCGAGCCCACGGCCGCCCGCAGCTTCACGCCGGTGACCAAGGGCCCGGTGCTGCCCTCCGATTCCGAGACGGCGCGCAACCCGCGCTCGCGCTCGGCCAAGCTTCGCGCCGCCGAGCGCACGGACGCACCCGTGCCGGCGCCGCTCGCCGCGATCCAGGCGCTCGCTGCGCTTCCCGAAGCCCCGCGCGGAGGCGCACGCCGGTGATCCGCCTGCTCAACCTGCTGGCCGTCGCCGGCCTCGTCGCCTCGGCGATCTACGCCTACTCGATCAAGTACGACACGCTCTACCAGGGCGGTCAGGTCTCGAAGCTGAAGGCCGGCCTGCATGCCGAGCGTCAGGCCATCGCGGTGCTGCGCGCCGAATGGCAGCTCTTGACCCGGCCGGACCGGCTGCAGGCGGCGGTGGAGAAGCACCTCGCCCTCGAGCCGATCGGCACCGCCCACCTCGGGCGCCTCGCCGACCTGCCGGCGCGGCCCGAGCGCGGCGACGAGATCGGCCGCCTGCTCGCGGCCACCGCGACGCCGAAGGAGAAGGGGCCGGCCTCCGAGCCCCGCACCACCGGCTCGATCACCCGCACCGTCGTCACGACCCGCACGCCGAACCCGGCATCGAGGTAGTCCCCGTGTCTCAAGACGCCCACGACGCCCGAGAGGCGCACGACGCTCAAGCGGCTCACGAAGCCCGAGACGCCCACTTCGCGGCCGACGACGCGGCCGGCATCGGGCATGCCGCGCCTGAGCCTGCGCACCACGGCGACGCGGACGAGACGCCGGCCGCCGCGCGGCTGGCGATCGAGGAGCCGGTCGTCGCGGCCGAGCCCCGCGTGCATCCGGGCGTGCGCCTGTTCCGGGCGATGTTCCGCCTCGCGATCGAGCGCTCGCACACCCGCGTCGCGCTCGTCGGACTCGCCTTCGTGGCGGTGTTCGGCGCGATCAGCGTGCGGCTGCTGTCGATCGCGATCTTCGGCGCGCCGCCGAGCCAGGAGCACCGGGTGGCGGCCGCGTCCACCACCGCCATTCGGCCCGACATCATCGACCGCAACGGCGAGATCCTCGCCACCGACATCCGTACCGTTTCGGTCTTCGCCGAGCCCGGCAACATCTACGACAAGGACGAGGCGGTGGAACTCCTCACCGCCGTCCTGCCCGAGCTGAACGCGACGGAACTGCGCGCCAAGCTCACCCAGAAGCCCGGCAAGAAGGGCGTCGGCTTCGTCTGGGTCAAGCGCGAGCTGACCCCGAAGCAGCAGGCCGAGGTCCACCGCCTCGGCATCCCCGGCATCGGCTTCCTGCCCGACCACAAGCGCGTCTACCCGAACGGGGTCGCGGCCGCCCACATCATCGGCGCGACCAACCTCGACGGCATCGGCATCGCCGGCATGGAGAAGTACATCGACAACCAGGGCAACAAGGCCCTCAACGACTTCGGCTTCGTCGCCAAGCAGACCGACCTCAAGCCGATCCAGCTCTCCGTCGACCTGCGGGCGCAGTTCGCGGTGCGCGACGAGCTCGCCAAGGGCATCGAGCACTTCAAGGCCAAGGCCGGCGCCTCGATGATCCTCGACGTCCAGACCGGCGAGGTGATCGCGCTGGTCTCGATGCCGGACTTCGACCCGAACAACCCGGTCGACGCCCTGTCCGACGACAAGATCAACCGCATGAACGTCGGCGTCTACGAGATGGGCTCGACCTTCAAGGCGATGACCCTCGCCATGGCGCTGGAATCGGGCAAGTACAACGTCAACTCGACCTTCGACACCCGCGGCGGCGTGCTGAACTGGGGCCGCCAGAAGATCCACGAGTATCACGGCACCAACCGCGTCATCACCATGCCGGAGGTGTTCACCCACTCCTCCAACATCGGCTCGGCCAAGATGGCCCTCGGCGTCGGCGTGCCCGGCCACAAGGCCTTCCTGCGCAAGATGGGCCTGCTCGACCGGATGCGGACCGAGCTGCCGGAATCGGCCATGCCGATCGTCCCGCCGCGCTGGACCGAGATCAACACCATCACCATCGCCTTCGGCCACGGCCTCGCGGTGGCGCCGATCCAGGCGACGGCGGCGGTGGCCGCGATCGCCAACGGCGGCTTCCTGATGACGCCGACCTTCCTCAAGACCGACGTCAAGGAGGCGATGGCCAAGGCGACGACGGTGCTGAGCCCGCAGACGAGCGAGGCGATGCGCTTCATCATGCGCCTCAACGCCGTCGAGGGCTCGGCCAAGAAGGCGGCGATCCCGTACTACTTCGTCGGCGGCAAGACCGGCACCGCCGAGAAGGTGATCGGCGGGCGCTACAACAAGAACCGCCTGTTCACGACCTTCATGGCGGCCGCGCCCATGGACAAGCCGAAATACCTGTTCGTCACCATCATGGACGAGCCCCAGGGACTGCCGGAGAGCGGCGGTTACGCCACCGCCGCCTGGAACTCCGGCGTCGTCACCGGCAAGGTGATCGAGCGCGTGGCGCCGATCCTCGGCCTGCCGCCGCAATTCGAGCCGCCGGCCAAGCCCTTCCCGCTGATGGTCAAGCTCAACGCCTACCACGCCAACATGGTCGGCGGCCCGTGAGCGCGGCGACGCTGGGCGCCCTGTTCCCCGAAGCCGGGGCGGCGGAGGCCGACCGGCCGGTGGCCGGGCTGACCGCCGACAGCCGGAACGTGGTGCCGGGCGGCGTCTTCGTCGCCGTGCCGGGGACGAAGGCCGACGGACGCCTGTTCGCGGCCAAGGCCGCCGCGGCCGGCGCGATCGCGGTGGTCGGTGAGGGCGACCGCCCCGCCGACCTGCCGCCGGCCTGCGCCTGGATCGCCGTCGCCGACCCACGCCGGGCGCTGGCGCTCGCCGCCGCGCGCCTGTCCGGGCGCCAGCCCGCGACCATCGTCGCGGTGACCGGCACCGCGGGCAAGAGCTCGGTCGCCGACTTCGTCCGCCAGATCCTGTCGCGGATCGGGCGCGCGTCCGCCAGCGTCGGCACCGTCGGCATCGTCACCGACCGTGGCGCCGCCTACGGCTCGCTGACGACGCCCGACCCGGTGACGCTGCATGCGACGCTGACGCGGCTCGCCGACGACGGCATCACGGACCTCGCGATGGAGGCCTCCTCGCACGGCATCGAGCAGCGCCGCCTCGACGCCGTGCAGCTCGCCGCCGCCGGCTTCACCAACCTCGGGCGCGACCACCTCGACTACCACGCGACCATCGAGGACTACCTCGCCGCCAAGCTGCGCCTGTTCACGACGCTCCTGCCGGCGGGTGCGCCCGCGATCGTCAACGCCGACGGCGCCTACGCCGACCGTGTCATCGCGGCCGCGACCGCGGCCGGCCACGACGTCCGCACCACCGGCCGCGCCGGCTCCGAGATCCGCCTGCGCGACGCCCGCACCGAAGGCTTCGCGCAGGTGCTCGACCTCGACGGCCGCCACGGCCCGCGCCGGGTCCGCCTGCCGCTGGTCGGCGGGTTCCAGGTGGAGAACGCGCTCGTCGCCGCCGGCCTCGTTCTCGCCACGCCCGCCGGCGCCGCCGACCCCGACGGCGTGTTCGCGGCGCTCGAACACCTCGTCGGCGTGCCCGGTCGCATGGAGCGCGTCGGCGAGGCCGACGGCGCGCTGTGCCTCGTCGACTACGCTCACAAGCCGGAGGCGCTGGAGGGCGTCCTCGTCGCTCTGCGCCCCTTCGCCTCCGGGCGCCTCGTCGTGGTCTTCGGCTGCGGCGGCGACCGCGACCGCGGCAAGCGCCCGATCATGGGGGCGATCGCCGCGCGCCTCGCCGACGCGGTCATCGTCACCGACGACAACCCGCGCTCCGAGGAACCCGCCGCGATCCGCGCCGCCATCCTCGCCGAGGCGCCGGGCGCCACCGAGATCGGCGACCGCGCCGAGGCGATCCGCACGGCGGTGCGCGGGCTCGGACCCGGCGACGTGCTCGTGGTCGCCGGCAAGGGCCACGAAACCGGCCAGATCGTGGGCGACCGGGTGCTGCCGTTCTCGGACCACGCGGTCCTGAGGGCGGCGATCGACGAGTTTTCGCGATGAACGCGTCTTCCCCGAAGCACGACGAAGTCCGCGCCTCTCCCTTCCCCGCAGAGGGGGAGGGGGCTTCGCGTCCGCGCACCGTCAGACCGGAGGCCGCATGAGCCCGAACGCCAAGCCGCTCTGGACGGCGGCCGAACTCGAGGCCGCCACCGGGGGCACGCTTCACGGGTCGCGCGGCGCCGTCGCCGGCGCCTCGATCGACACCCGCACGCTGCAGCCCGGCGACCTGTTCTTCGCGATCAGGGGCGAGGCCCGCGACGGGCACGACTTCGTCCGCGCCGCCCTGGACAAGGGGGCTGGCGCGGCCGTGGTCGCCGCCGACCGCGCGGCGTCGTTCGACGGCCCGGTCCTGGCCGTGCCCGGCGACGGGCCCGATCCGGTCCTCGACGCGATGACGCGCCTCGGCAAGGCGGCCCGCGACCGCACCGCGGCCCAGGTCGTGGCGGTGACCGGCTCGGTCGGCAAGACCGGCACCAAGGAGGCCCTGCGCCACGTGCTGTCGGCGCAAGGGCAGACCCACGCCTCCGTCGCCTCGTACAACAACCACTGGGGCGTGCCGCTGACGCTGGCGCGGATGCCGGCCGACACCCGCTTCGGCGTGTTCGAGGTCGGCATGAACCACCCGCGCGAGATCGTGCCGCTGGTGGCCCAGGTCCGCCCGGAGGTGGCCCTCGTCACCACCGTCGAGCCGGTCCACATCGAGCACTTCGCCTCGGTGTCGGCGATCGCCGACGCCAAGGGCGAGATCTTCTCAGGGCTCGCGCCCGGCGGCGTCGCGGTGATCAACCGCGACAACCCGAGCTTCGCGCGCCTGCACGCCCACGCGCTCGCCTCGCGGGCAGGCCGCATCGTCACCTTCGGCGAGCACGCGGAGGCCGACGTGCGCGCCAGGCGCATCGTGCTGCGCCCCGATCTTTCCGTGGTCGACGCCGTGGTGATGGGCCAGCCGGTGACCTACCAGCTCGGCACGCCGGGCCGGCACACGGCGATGAACTCGCTCGGCGTGATGGCGGTGGTCCACAGCCTCGGCGCGGATCTGGCCCGCGCCGCCCTGTCGCTCGCGGCGCTGCGCCCGCCGGCCGGGCGCGGCGAGCGTACCGCCCTCCAGATCCGCGACGGCGAGGCCTTCCTCGTCGACGAGAGCTACAACGCCAACCCGGCCTCGGTGCGCGCCGCGCTGTCGACGCTGGCCGCGATCGAGACCGGGCCGCGCGGGCGCCGCATCGCCGTGCTCGGCGACATGCTGGAGCTCGGGCCGACCTCGGACGCCCACCACCGCGACCTCGCCGGCGCGGTCGCCGACCACGCGGTCGACCTCGTCTTCACCGCCGGCACGCTGATGAACCACCTGTTCGAGGCGCTCCCGGTCTCGCGCCGGGGCGTCGCCGCCGCGACTTCGGCCGACCTCGTCGAGCCGCTGGCCGCGATCCTGCGGCCGGGCGACGCCGTGATGGTCAAGGGCTCAAACAGTATTCGCATGGGCCGGATTGTCGAGGCGCTCAAAGCCCGCTACGCGAACCCCCCGGTGCGCCGCGACGCGCCGGCCCCGACCGCCGGGCCGTGACCGGCATCTGATCGTCCGCCGAGGCGCCGGGACCGTTCGCGTCCCGTCGGCGCCCTTCTTCGTGTGAGCCAAGCCGCCGAGCCCCCCGGATGCTGTATCTCCTGTCGGACCTGAGCGGCACGCTCTCGGCCTTCAACGTCTTCCGCTACATCACCTTCCGCACGGGAGGCGCGCTGTTCACGGCGGGCCTGTTCGTGTTCTGGTTCGGGCCGCTGATCATCTCGCTGCTGCGCCTGCGCCAGGGCAAGGGCCAGCCGATCCGCGAGGACGGGCCGCAGACCCACCTGCTGACCAAGCGCGGCACGCCGACCATGGGCGGCCTGATGATCCTGGCCGGCGCCATCGTCGCGATCCTGCTCTGGGCCAACCCGCGCAACCACTACGTCTGGATCACGCTCACCGTGACGCTGGGCTTCGGCGCGATCGGCTTCTACGACGACTACCTCAAGGTGACGAAGCAGTCGCACAAGGGCTTCTCGGGCAAGCTCCGCCTCGGGCTCGAGGCCCTGATCGCGATCACGGCCTGCTACGCGATCTCGTACTTCTCGCCGTCCACGCTGCAGAACCAGCTCGCCTTCCCGGTGTTCAAGGACGCGCTCTTGAACCTCGGCTGGTTCTACGTGCTGTTCGGCGGCTTCGTCATCGTCGGCGCCGGCAACGCGGTGAACATGACCGACGGCCTCGACGGGCTCGCCATCGTCCCCGTGATGATCGCCTGCGGCACCTTCGGCGTCATCGCCTACCTCGTCGGCAACTCGTTCACCGCGAGCTACCTTCAGGTGAACTACGTGCGCGACACCGGCGAGCTCGCGGTGGTGGCCGGCGCGGTGATCGGGGCGGGCTTAGGCTTCCTCTGGTTCAACGCGCCGCCGGCGCAGATCTTCATGGGCGACACCGGGTCGCTGGCGCTCGGCGGCCTGCTCGGCGTCGTCGCGGTGGCGACCAAGCACGAGATCGTCCTGGCGATCGTCGGCGGCCTGTTCGTCCTCGAGATCATGTCGGTGATCATCCAGGTCGCGTCGTTCAAGCTGACGGGCAAGCGCGTCTTCCGCATGGCGCCGATCCACCACCACTTCGAGCAGAAGGGCTGGAAGGAGCCGCAGGTCGTGATCCGCTTCTGGATCATCGCCGTGATCCTGGCGCTCGCCGGCCTGGCCACGCTCAAGCTGCGGTGACCTGTGGTAGAAGTCGGCTCCGCAACGCCACTCCCACCCCGACCCTCATCCTGAGGTGCGCACGCGAAGCGGGCGCCTCGAAGGAGCCCTCCAGAAACTTCGGTGCGGTCTGGAGGGCTCCTTCGAGGCCCGCTGACGCTGGCACCTCAGGATAAGGGGGAGGGTTGGGACGAGCCCCGATCGCCGACCGGTTCCGAGTTTCCGATGACCCCAATCACCACCTTCGCCGGCCGCGCGGTCGCCTTGTTCGGCCTGGGCGCCTCCGGCCTCGCCACCGCGCTCGCCCTCAAGGCCGGCGGCGCGCAGGTCGTCGCCTGGGACGACAACGCCGACGGCGTCGCGAAGGCGGCCGGGCAGGGGATCGAGACCGCGGACTTGCGCGGGGCCGACTGGTCGGGCTTTTCGGCGCTGATCCTCTCGCCCGGCGTGCCGCTGACCCATCCGGCGCCGCACTGGACCGTCGCGCTCGCCAAGGCGGCCGGCATCGAGGTCGTCGGCGACATCGAGCTGTTCTGCCGCGAGCGGCGCGCCCTGGCGCCGGGGGCGCCGTTCGTCGCGATCACCGGCACCAACGGCAAGTCGACCACCACGGCGCTGATCGCCCACATCCTGCGCACTGCCGGCCGCGACGTGCAGATGGGCGGCAACATCGGCACCGCGATCCTCTCGCTCGAGCCGCCGGCAACGAATCGCATCCACGTGGTCGAGCTGTCCTCGTTCCAGATCGACCTGACGCCCTCGCTCGATCCGAGCGTCGGCGTGCTCCTCAACATCACGCCCGACCACCTCGACCGCCACGGCACCTTCGCGCAATACGCCGCGATCAAGGAGCGGCTGATCCAGGGCTCGGACCAGGCCGTCGTCGGGATCGACGACGGGCCGAGCCGCGCCATCGCCGACCGGTTCGCCGAAGGCGGCGCCGACCGGTCGACGCGCATCCACGTGCCGCGCGACGCCGCGCTCACCGCCGACGCCGTCACCGTGCGCGACGGGATCGTCTCGGACCGCGACGGCGCGCCGCTCGCCGACGTGTCGGCGATCCGGTCGCTGCGCGGCGCGCACAACTGGCAGAACGCGGCCGTGGCCGTGGCGGTCGCCCGCGCCCTCGGTCTTGCGGCCGACGCGATCCAGGCCGGGCTCGCGAGCTTCCCCGGCCTGCCGCACCGGATGGAGGAGGTTCGGGTCCGCGGGCCGGTGCTGTTCGTCAACGATTCGAAGGCGACCAACGCCGACTCGACCGAGAAGGCGCTGACCGCCTTCCGCGACATCCACTGGATCCTCGGCGGCAAGGCGAAGGACGGCGGGATCTTCCCGCTCGTCCCGTACTTCGAGCGCATCGCCCACGCCTACCTGATCGGTGCGGCCTCCGACGCCTTCGCCGCCACCCTGGAGGGCGCCGTGCCCTACACCCGCTGCGAGACCCTGGACGTCGCCGTGAAGGCGGCGGCCGAGGGCGCGGCGGCGTCGGGTGCGCCCGAGCCGGTGGTGCTGCTCTCGCCGGCCTGCGCCTCCTACGACCAGTTCCGCAGCTTCGAGCAGCGCGGCGACGTGTTCCGAGAGCTCGTGCGCGCGCTGCCCTGAGCCGCCGCTTCGAGGCGCGGCAGCTCGCTGCGCGCCTCGTGCCGGACGTGTGGCCCTACCGGGCCAGCACGCTGGCCGCCTCGCGCGTCGTCGTGACCGCCACGGAGACCTCCGTCACCGAGGCCGAGATCGTGCTGATGTTGGCGGTGATCGCCGCCACGGCCTGGGCCGCGGCCTGCATGTTCTGCGACAGGTCGCGCGTGACGATGCTCTGCTCCTCGACCGCGCTCGCCGTCGCGACGACGTTCTCGCGCATGATGTCGACCGAGCCGCTGATCGAATCCAGCGCGCCGACCACCTCGCTCGACAGGCCCTGCAGGCCGTTGATCTCGGCACCGATCTGCTCCGTCGCGCGGGCGGCCTGGTTGGCGAGGTTCTTGACCTCGTTCGCGACGACCGCGAAGCCACGTCCGGCTTCTCCGGCGCGCGCCGCCTCGATGGTGGCGTTGAGCGCGAGCAGGTTGATCTGCGCGGCGATCGACTGGATCAGGCCGACGATGCCGGTCATCGACCCGGCAGCCTCCGTGAGGCGCTGGGTGAACCCGCCGGCCGCCTGGACCCGTTCGAAGGCGGCGTCGGTCGCGCTGCGCGAATGTCCCATGCTCTGGGAGATCTCGGCGACGGAGGCGGCCAACTCCTCAGACGCCGCCGCCATCATCGCCACGTTGCTCGAGGTCGTCTCCGCGGCGGCGAAGGCCGCGCCGGACCCGTCCGCCGAGCGGCCGATCGCCTGGTCGATCTCGGTGAAGTTGCGCTCGATCAGCCGGCGAAGGTTGGCCAGCAGCATGACCTGGTCGGTGACGTCGGTGGCGAACTTCACGACCTTGTAGGGGCGGTTCGCGGCGTCGAAGATCGGGTTGTAGGTCGCCTGGATCCAGACCTCGCGCCCGCCCTTCGCGATGCGCTTGTACTGCGCCGCCTGGTACTCCCCACGCTTCAACGCCGCCCAGAACGCCGCGTACTCGGCGCTCTGCCGGTAAGCCGGCTCGACGAAAATGCTGTGCGGGCGCCCGCGAACCTCCGACAGGTCGTAGCCCACCACTGCGAGGAAGTTCGCGTTGGCATCGAGGACGGTGCCGTCGAGATCGAAGGCGATCACCCCTTGCGCCTTGTCGATCGCCGCGATCTGGCCCGCCCGGTCGGCATCCTCGGCCTTCTGGCGCGTGATGTCGGTGGCGAACTTCACCACCTTGTAGGGCTTGCCGTTCCGCCCGATCATCGGGTTGTAGGAGGCCTCGATCCAGAGGTCGCGGCCGCCCTTCGCCATCCGCCGGAACTGGCCTGCGCTGAACGCGCCGGTGCGCAGTCGATCCCAGAACGCCTTGTACTCCGCCGAGTCCCGGTACTGCGGGTCGACCAGCATCGCATGCGGCTGCCCGACGAGTTCGGGAAGCGTGTAGCCGACGGCCGCAAGGAAGTTCGCGTTGGCGTCGAGGATTCGGCCCGACAGGTCGAACTCGATCACCCCCTGGACGCGGTCGAGGGCGGCGAGCTTGGCGGCGGCTTCGACGGTCTTGCGTGCGGCGAACATGGGCGGATCGTCCCGGCGTGGCGACTCGGAAGGAGGCGCCGTCGTGAGTGCAATTCAAGATTGCAATTTCGCCGTTAACATTTCGTATTCACTACGGATCGGCTGGCGGGCCGGGCCGCCTGGCGGGTTTGGCAAGGATGCCTTTACCATTCGCGGACAGGATCGCTCCCGACCGTCGCGTGCTCCTGCGCGACCGCTCGAAGGTCGTCGCACGCCCATGATGTCCCGCGCGGAACGCACGCCCCTGACCGACTGGTGGTGGACGGTCGACCGCGGCCTGCTCGCGGCCTTGGCCGCCCTGATGGTCGCCGGCCTGGTCTTCCTGATGGGCGGCGGCCCGCCGGTGGCCGAGCGCATCGGCCTGCCGACCTTCTACTTCCTCAACCGCCAGGCGATGTACCTCGCCCCGACGATCGGGTTGATCTGCGCGGTGTCGTTCCTGAGCCTGCGCGGCATCCGCCGGCTCGCGCTCGGCACCTGGCTCGTCGGCGTCGCCCTGTGCCTGCTCGCCGGCAAGTTCGGCCCGGAGATCAAGGGTGCCCACCGCTGGATCCAGTTCGGCTCGTTCGGCCTGCAGCCCTCGGAGTTCGTGAAGCCCGCCTTCGTCATCGTCGCCGCCTGGGCGTTCTCGGAAGGCGCGCAGCGCCGCGACATGCCGGGCGGGTTCCTCGCGATCCTGCTCCTGCCGATCACCATCGTGCCGCTGCTGCTGCAGCCCGATTTCGGGCAGACGATGCTGATCACGCTGGTGTGGTGCGCCCTGTTCTTCGTGGCCGGCCTGCACCTGATCTGGGTGGCGGTGCTCGGCGTCCTCGGCCTGACCGGGGTGTTTGCCGCCTACACGTTCTTCCACCACGTGCGCGAGCGCTTCAACCGCTTCCTCGACAAGGATTCCGGCGACAGCTTCCAGACCTTCTGGTCGCAGGAATCGTTCCGCTCCGGCGGGTGGTTCGGCACCGGCCCGGGCGAGGGGATCGCCAAGCGCCACCTGCCCGACGCGCATACCGACTTCATCTTCTCGGTGACCGGCGAGGAATTCGGCGTCCTGGTCTGCCTCTGCCTCGTCGCTTTGTTCGCCTACATCGTGCTGCGCGGGCTCAAGCTCGCGCGCCGCACCGACGACACCTTCTCGAGGCTCGCCATCACCGGTCTGATCACCCTCTTCGGCCTCCAGGCCTGCATCAACATGGCGGTGAACACCCAGCTCATGCCGGCCAAGGGCATGACGCTGCCGTTCGTCTCCTACGGCGGCTCGTCGCTGATCTCGCTGGCGCTGGGCATGGGCTTCCTCGTGGCCCTCACCCGCAAGCGCCCGCGCACCACGATGCTGAGCCAGAAGCCTCCCGGCACCGCGCCGGCCACCGTCGCCGGGGTGATGCGGTGACGGTGTTCACGCCCACCATCCTGCTCTGCGCCGGCGGCACCGGCGGCCACCTGTTCCCGGCCGAGAGCCTCGCCCACGCGCTCCGCGCCCGCGGCATCCGCGTGGTGCTCGCCACCGACGCGCGGGTCGATTCCATCGCGGGCGGCTTCCCGGCCTCCGAGGTCGTCACGATCACCTCGGCGACGCCGTCGGGCCGCTCGATGCTGCGCCGGGCCGGCGCGGTGCTGACGCTGGGCCGCGGCTTCGCGGAGGCCGCCAAGGCGGTCAAGCGCATCAACCCTGCGGCGATCGTCGGCTTCGGCGGCTACCCGACCGTGCCGCCGATGCTCGCCGGGCAGATCCTGCGGGTGCCGACCATCATCCACGAGCAGAACGCGGTGATGGGCCGGGCCAACGCCTTCCTGGCGCGCGGCGCCCGCACCATCGCCACCGGCTTCAAGGAGGTCCGCGGCGTCCCCGACAAGGCGCGCGCGCCGCGCATCCACACCGGCAACCCGCTGCGCCCGGCGGTGATCGAGGCCGCCAAGGTCGCCTACCCGCCGCTCGGGCCGACGGACGTCCTGCACCTCCTCGTCTTCGGTGGAAGCCAGGGCGCGCGGGTGATGGGCGAGGTCGTGCCGAAGGCCCTGGCGCAGCTGCCGGCTGCCTTACGCGCCCGCCTGCACCTCGTGCAGCAGGTCCGCCCCGAGGACCTGACCGCGGTGCAGAACGACTACCTCGCCATGGGGCTCGCCGGCCTCGAGGCGGCGCCGTTCTTCAAGGATTTGCCCGGGCGGATGGCGGCGAGCCACCTCGTGGTCGCGCGCTCGGGCGCCTCGACGGTCTCGGAGCTCGCCGCCATCGGCCGCCCGTCGATCCTCGTGCCGCTGCCCGGAGCCCTCGACCAGGACCAGGCGGCCAACGCGGCGACGCTCGCCAAGATCGGCGCGGCGCTGGCGATGGCCCAGACCGCGTTCACGCCGGACCGCCTCACCGCGGAACTCGTCGACGCCTTCGAGAATCCTCAAAAATTGACCGCGGCGGCCGACGCGGCGAAAAGCGCCGGCATCCACGACGCCGCCGAGCGGCTCGCCACAGTGGTCGTCGACACGGCCGCCCGCACCTGAGTCTTCCGGGACGCACGCCTCGGCGCAGTCCCGCCATCGAACGGTTCTTCCTATGAAACGGTTCTTGCCATGAAGCTGCCCGACAAGCTCGGTCCCATCCACTTCATCGGCATCGGCGGCATCGGCATGTCCGGCATCGCCGAGGTGATGCACAACCTCGGCTACACGGTTCAGGGCTCCGACGCCTCCGACAACGCCAACGTGCGGCGGCTCGCCGACAAGGGCATGAAGACCTTCGTCGGCCACGCCGCCGGCAACGTCGAGAATGCCGGCCTCGTCGTCGTCTCCACCGCGATCCAGCGCGACAACCCCGAGCTGATGGCCGCCCGCGAGGCCCGGCTCCCGGTGGTGCGCCGCGCCGAGATGCTGGCCGAGCTGATGCGCTTCAAGTCCTGCGTCGCCATCGCCGGCACCCACGGCAAGACCACGACGACCTCCCTCGTCGCGACGCTGCTCGACGCCGGCGCCATGGACCCGACGGTCATCAACGGCGGCATCATCAACGCCTACGGCACCAACGCCCGCATGGGCGAGGGGGAGTGGATGGTGGTGGAGGCCGACGAATCCGACGGCACCTTCCTCAAGCTGCCGGCGGACGTCGCCATCGTCACCAACATCGACCCCGAGCACCTCGACCATTTCGGCTCGTTCGACGCGGTGAAGGACGCCTTCCGGCGCTTCATCGACAACATCCCGTTCTACGGCTTCGCGGTGATGTGCATCGACCATCCCGTGGTCCAGGACATGGTCGGCCACATCGAGGACCGGCGCATCATCACCTACGGCGAGAACCCGCAGGCCGACGTGCGCCTGATCGACGTGGACCTCCGCGGCGGCCAGAGCCGCTTCCGCGTGATGATCCGCGACCGCCGCCCCGGCTTCCGCATGGAGATGGAAGACCTCGTCCTGCCGATGCCGGGCAAGCACAACGCGCTCAACGCCACCGCGGCGCTGGCCGTCGCCCACGAGCTGGGCGTGTCCCCGGAGGCGATCCGCAAGGCGCTCGCGGGCTTCGGCGGCGTCAAGCGCCGCTTCACCCGCACCGGCGAGTGGAACGGCGCGCAGATCTTCGACGATTACGGGCACCATCCGGTGGAGATCAAGGCGGTGCTCAAGGCCGCCCGCGCCTCCACCGAGGCCAAGGTGATCGCGATCGTGCAGCCGCACCGCTACTCGCGCCTCGCCTCGCTGTTCGACGACTTCTGCACCTGCTTCAACGACGCCGATACGGTCATCGTCGCCCCGGTCTACGCCGCAGGCGAGGCGCCGATCGAGGGCATCGACCGCGACGGCCTCGTCGCAGGCCTGCGCTCCCGCGGCCACCGCGACGCGCAGGCGCTGGAGCGTCCGGAAGACCTCGCCGGCATGGTCGCCGCGCACGCGATGCCCGGCGACTACGTCGTCTGCCTCGGCGCCGGCAACATCACGCAATGGGCCTACGCCCTGCCGGCGGAGCTGGCGGCGCTGAAGCCGTGACTGTCGCCTTCCCCGACATCACGCCCGCGATCCGCGCCGGCGCGCCGAACCTGCGCGGTCGGCTGCTGGCGAACCCGTCGCTGGCCGACCTGACGTGGTTCCGCGTCGGCGGGCCGGCGCAGGCGCTGTTCACGCCCGCCGACGAGGAGGACCTGGCTCACCTCCTGGCCGGGCTCGACCCCGAGATCCCGGTGACGGTGATCGGGCTCGGCTCGAACCTGATCGTGCGCGACGGCGGCATCCCCGGGGTCACGATCCGGCTCGGCGGCAAGGCCTTCGGCGCGGTGGAGATCGACGGCGACACCTTGCGCGCCGGCACCGCCGTGCCCGACATGCGGCTGGCGAAGGCCGCGGCCGAAGCCTCGCTCGACGGGCTCGCCTTCTTCCGCGGCATCCCGGGCTCGGTCGGCGGGGCGCTGCGCATGAACGCCGGCGCCCATGGCGGCGAGACCACCGACGTGCTCGTCGAGGCCCGCGGCGTCGACAGGCGCGGCGCGCTTCGCCGCTTCACCCACGAGGCGATGGGCTTCACCTACCGTCATTCGGCGGCGCCCGAGGACGTGATCTTCACGAGCGCGCTGTTCCGCGGCCGCCCCGGCGACCGCGCTGCGATCGAGGCGGAGATGGCGCGGGTGACCGAGGCCCGCGAGGCGGCCCAGCCGATCCGCGAGCGCACCGGCGGCTCGACCTTCAAGAACCCGCCGGGCGGCAAGGCGTGGCAGCTCGTCGACGCCGCCGGCTGCCGCGGGCTGACGCGGGGCGGCGCCCAGGTCAGCGAGATGCACTGCAACTTCCTGATCAACCGCGACGGCGCCACGGCGGCCGACATCGAGGGGCTCGGCGAAGAGGTGCGGCGGCGGGTGCACGAGACCAGCGGGGTCGCGCTGCACTGGGAGATCAAGCGGATCGGCGTCTCCGCCGACGGCTCGACGCCGACCTTCACCTGAGATCCGTTCGTCTTCCTTCGATACGCGCCACGGAGCCGCCCATGTCCAAGCACGTCGCCGTCCTGATGGGGGGCACCTCGTCCGAGCGCGAGGTCTCGCTGAACTCCGGCACCGCCTGCGCCGACGCGCTGGAGGGCGAGGGCTACCGCGTCACCCGCGTCGACGTCGGGGCCGACGTCGCCGCCGTGCTGTCGGAGCTTCGGCCGGACGCCGCCTTCAACGCGCTGCACGGGCCGGCGGGCGAGGACGGCACGATCCAGGGGCTGCTCGAGATCCTGCGCATTCCCTACACGCATTCCGGCGTGCTGGCTTCGGCGCTCGCCATGCACAAGGAGCGGGCGAAGGTCGTGATGCGGGCGGCCGGCGTCAGCGTTCCGGAGGGCCGGGTCGTTAACCGGCATGATGCCGCGAAGTCACACCCGATCGCGCCGCCCTACGTCGTCAAACCGGTCTCCGAAGGCTCGTCGATGGGCGTCATCATCGTGCGCGACGGGCGCTCGCATCCGCCCCAGATCCTGACCTCCGAGGAGTGGGTCTTCGGGGAGGACGTCCTTGTGGAGACTTACGTTGCGGGCCGCGAGCTCACCTGCGCGGTGATGGGCGACCGGGCGCTCGGCGTCATCGAGATCAAGGCCGCGTCGGGGGGGTGGTACGACTACGACGCCAAGTACGCGCCGGGGGGCTCGATCCACGTCCTGCCGGCCGAACTTAAACCAAATGTTTACCAGCGTGTCCAAGAGTTGTCGTTAACGGCGCATCAAGCACTGGGCTGCCGGGGCGTCAGCCGTGCCGACCTTCGCTACGACGACACACCGGGTGGCACCGGTGCCCTCGTCGTCCTGGAGGTCAACACGCAACCCGGCATGACCCAGACCAGCCTTGTGCCGGACATGGCCGCCCATGCTGGGTATCGTTTCGGTGAGTTCGTACGATGGATGGTGGAGGACGCGTCTCTGGGCCGCTGAGCCCCGCTGGGTTTCCCGGCGCGACCGGTCCTGCCGCGCGCTTCGCTGGGCAGGGCTTGGCCGGGCAGGGACTGGCCGGTAGCGTCCTCTCCCGGCTTCCGCGCTTCCTGCGCCGGTCCGATTCCCTGCGCCGCGGTCGGCCCGGCCCGTCGATGGCCGAGCGCCTGCCGCGCGGCGTCGGCGCCCTCGGCCTCAGCACGGCCTTCGGCGCGCTGGCGCTCGCCGGCTTCGTCGCCAGCGGCCGCTACGACGCCTTCGTCGCCGAGAACGGCCGCCCCTTCGACATCCTCGCGCGCATCGCCGGCTTCGGCGTCGAGCGCGTCACCATCTCGGGCATCTCCCGGATGTACGAGCGCGAGGTGCTCGCCGCCGCCGGCATCGACTGGCGCGCGTCCGTTCCCTTCCTTGACGTCGCCGAGGTGCGCGCCCGCCTGCTGCGGGTGCCGTTGATCGCCTCCGTCTCGGTGCGCAAGATCTATCCCCGCGAGATCGTCATCAACCAGGTCGAGCGCGAGCCGGCCGCCCTTTGGCAGATGAACGGCGAGATCAGCGTCATCGCCGCCGACGGCACGATCATCGATACGATGCGCGACGACCGCTATGCGACGTTGCCGCTCGTCGTCGGCGACGACGCCAACACCAAGCTCGGCGAGTATCTCGCCCTGGTCGCCGCGGCCGGCCCGCTGGCCGACCGCATCCGCGCCGGCACCTACGTCTCGGGCCGGCGCTGGACGCTGAAGCTCGACGGCGTCGACATCCGCCTGCCGGAGGTCGAGCCCGGCGCCGCGCTGGCGCGCCTCGTCGAGCTCGAGCGCGCCAACCGACTGCTGGAGAAGGACATCATCGCCGTCGACCTGCGGATGCCCGACCGGGTCGTGGTCCGCCTCACCGAGGAGGCCGCGGCCGCCCGGGCCGAGGCCTCGAAGAAGACGAAGAAGGGGACGGCGACGTGAGCCCAGCCCAGGCGCTCCTTTCGACCACCCGCCGCCCCGCCCGTTCCCCGTCTTTCGCCGGTCAGCGCTGATGCATTCCCAACACGGCCTCACGCCCCGCCTGAAACCGCTCTCGGCGCGTCGCAGCACCACGCTGTCGGTGCTCGACATCGGCACGAGCAAGGTGGTCTGCCTCATCGCCGAGCTGCAGCCGGCCGAGGCCCTTTCGACGCTGAAGGGCCGCACGCACCTCGCCCGCATCATCGGCATCGGCCACCAGCGCTCGCACGGGCTGAAGGGCGGCGCGATCGTCGACCTCGAAGCCGCCGAGGGCGCGATCCGGCAGGCGGTGCACGCCGCCGAGCGGATGGCCAAGGTCGAGGTCCAGTCGGTCATCGTCAACATGAGCGGCGGGCGCCTCGCCTCGCAGCACTTCCAGGCGCGGGTCAACGTCCGCACCGGCACGGTCACCGGCGCCGACGTGGAGCGCGTCCTCGAGGCCGCAAGCGCCCACGGCGTCAGCCCCGGCCGCGCCGTGCTCCATGCGCTGCCGACCGGCTACGCGCTGGACGGCCAGGGTGCGGTGATCGACCCCTCGGGCATGATCGGCGAGGCCCTCGGGGTCGACCTCCACGTGGTCACCGCGGAGGCCGCCGCCGCCCGCAACGTCATGCTGGCGATCGAGCATTGCCATCTCGGCGTCGAGGCGGTGATCGCCACCCCCTACGCCGCCGGCCTCTCGGCGCTCGTCGACGACGAGGCCGAGATGGGCGTCTGCGTCGTCGACATGGGCGGCGGCACCACGAGCTTCGGCGTGTTCTCCGGCGGGCACCTCGTCCACACCGACGCGATCGCCGTCGGCGGCCACCACGTCACCATGGACATCGCCCGCGGGCTCTCCACCCGGGTCGCTGCGGCCGAGCGGCTGAAGACGCTCTACGGCTCGGCCATCGCCACCCCCTCGGACGAGCGCGACATGATCGCGGTCCACGGCGTCGGCGAGGACGAGGGCGAGACCCCGAACCACGTTCCGCGCTCGCAGCTGGTGCGGATCATCAAGCCGCGGGTCGAGGAGGTGGTCGAACTCGTCCGCGACCGCCTGCGCGCCGCGGGCTTCGCCGCCCAGGCGGGGCGCCGTGTGGTGCTGACGGGCGGCGCGAGCCAGCTCGTCGGCCTGCCCGAGGTTACCCGCCGGGTGATGCAGGGCCAGGTCCGGATCGGGCGTCCGCTCGGCATCCGCGGCCTGCCCGAGGCGGCCAAGGGTCCGGCCTTCTCGGCCGCGGTCGGCCTGCTGGTCTACCCGCAGGTGGCGCATGCCGAGCACTTCGAGCCGCGGGGCCAGCGCGCCTTCGCCGGCACGGGGACCGACGGGTACATCGGCCGCGTCTACGAGTGGCTGAAGCAGGGTTTCTAGGCGTTTTCCCGGGCGCCCTCTCGCGCCCGGCCTCGACGAATCGGCGTCTCCTCGACGGAGGCGCTCCGGACAACGCGTTAAAGGTCACGAAGGGCTCGACACCATGGCCATCTCTCTCCAGGCGCCTGACATCCGCGAACTCAAGCCCCGCATCACCGTGTTCGGTGTCGGCGGCGCCGGCGGCAACGCCGTCAACAACATGATCGAGTCGGGCCTGCTGGGCTGCGAGTTCGTCGTCGCCAACACCGACGCCCAGGCGCTGACCTCCTCGAAGGCCGAGCGCGTGATCCAGATGGGCCTCGGCGTGACGCAAGGGCTCGGCGCCGGCTCGCACCCCGAGGTCGGCTCGGCCGCCGCCGACGAGGTGATCGACGAGATCCGCGACCAGCTCTCGGGCGCGCACATGTGCTTCATCACCGCCGGCATGGGCGGCGGCACCGGCACGGGTGCCGCCCCCGTCATCGCCCGGGCGGCGCGCGACATGGGCATCCTCACCGTCGGCGTCGTGACGAAGCCGTTCCAGTTCGAGGGCCTGCGCCGCATGCGCACGGCGGAAGCCGGCATCCAGGAGCTCCAGGCCGCCGTCGACACCCTGATCGTGATCCCGAACCAGAACCTGTTCCGGGTCGCCAACGAGAAGACCACCTTCGCCGACGCCTTCGCGATGGCCGACCAGGTGCTCTACTCGGGCGTCGCCTGCATCACCGACCTGATGGTCAAGGAAGGCTTGATCAACCTCGACTTCGCCGACGTGCGCGCGATCATGCGCGGCATGGGCAAGGCGATGATGGGCACCGGCGAAGCGAGCGGCGAGAAGCGCGCCAGCCGCGCGGCCGAGGCCGCCATCGCCAACCCGCTCCTCGACGACGTCTCGATGAAGGGCGCCCGCGGCCTGCTGATCTCGATCACCGGCGGCGCCGACCTGACCCTGTACGAGCTGGACGAAGCCGCCACCCGCATCCGCGAGGAGGTCGACCAGGAAGCCAACATCATCCTCGGCGCCACCTTCGACGAGAGCCTCGACGGCATCATCCGCGTCTCGGTGGTCGCCACCGGCATCGAGCCGGCGCTGATCTCGGCCAACTCCCCGAACAACAAGGAGATCGCCGAGACCGAGCAGCGCATCGCCGAGGTCGCCGAGCGCCTTCGCTCCGAGGCCCGCTCGCGCGCCGCGCAGAACGCCCCGAGCTTTCGCGCCGCGGCCGAGCCGGCCGTGACCCAGGTTCAGGCGGCCCCCGTCCAGCCCGTGCGCCAGGTGGCGCCCGAGCCGGTGCATCAGCCCGAGATGCGGATGGAGCCGGCGCCCGTGATGCGCGACGACATCATGCTGACCCAGGCCCAGCCCCGCGCCGCCGCCCCGTTCGTGCCCGTCCCGGCGCCCGCGCCCGAGCCGGTCTCGCAGGCCCATGCCGGCCCGTTCATGCCGCCGCGCCCGGCCGCCCCGCTCGCCCGCGCCCCGCGGATGCCGCAGATCCACGAGCTGCCGCCGATCGCCCAGACCCAGATCGCGGCAAGCCGCGGAGAGCATGTCGAGAACCACGGCGACACCAAGCGCACCAGCCTGCTCCGCCGCCTCGCGACCGTCGGCTTCGGCGGCCGCCGCGAGGAAGCCGAGCCGGCGCCGGCGCCCCGCGCCCAGCCGCAGGTCCAGGCTCCGATGCCGCCGGCCCCGCGGGTCCAGGCTCCGGTCGCCCCGACCTACCGCCCGGCGCAGGGCAACCTCGACGCGCAAGGCCGCATGGCGCCCCAGCCGCGGATGATGGACGACGACCAGCTCGAGATCCCGGCCTTCCTGCGCCGCCAGGCCAACTGATCCGGCGATCCCCCGAAGCCCCGCGGGCCAACGCCCGCGGACCTCATCGCGCGACGCGATTTCCGCCCCGGCACCCGTGCCGGGGCGTTTTGCGTTGCAACATGGAGTGGCCTATTTTCCGGGCGCCGCCGGTGATTTTCGTCGCAAAACCGCTCGGCGCGGCCCCGTCCCGGCGTTCGGGCGGGGGGCGTGGTGCGCGCAGGACACAGCGCGAGCGCTTGGTTGTAGGCGTGTTAACCATTCCTTAACGTGTTGAACTGGAACGATATTCCGGAGATCGCGGCGCGAGCGTGTCTGTAACACAGCGTAAGAAAGCGTGATTTGGCCGGGCTGTGCGCCGCAGCTATAAAAATCTCGAACGAACGAATAGCGGCGCGGTTTTCGGACCGACGCCGCACGCAGGGGCTTCAAGCAGCGGACGGATCGGAAGGCGTCGTCACAACGCGATACGCGCGGTGGCGTGGCCGGATCGCGGCCGAGGGCTAAGGAATGCGGACGAACCAACAAACAACACTCAAGGGCGCGGCCGTGCTGAGCGGCATCGGCGTCCATTCCGGAAACCCGGTTGCGATCACGCTGCGCCCGGCTTCCGCGAACCACGGTATCGCTTTCCTCCGCACCGGAATGGCCTCCGGCAACGACCGACTCATCAAGGCCCACCACGCCTGCGTCTCCGCGACCGAGCTCTGCACCGTGATCGGCGACGTCGATTCCGGGGCGGTCGCCACGATCGAGCACCTGATGTCCGCCTTCTACGGATTGGGCGTCGACAACGCGCTCGTCGAGATCGACGGGCCCGAGATGCCGATCCTCGACGGCAGCGCGCTTCCTTTCGTCAAGGCGATCGACGCCGTCGGCATCGCCCAGACCGGCACCGCCCGCCGCTGGATCAAGGTCCTCCGCCACGTCCGCATCGAGGCCGGCGCCGCCTTCGCCGAACTCCGCCCGATCGACCGGGGCTTCCGCCTCGACGTCGAGATCGATTTCGAAAGCCCGGTGATCGGCCGCTCGCGCAAGGCGATGGACCTCACCGCAGCCGCCTACCGCCGCGAGATCGCGCCCGCCCGCACCTTCGGCATGATGAAGGACGTGGAGCGCTACTGGAAGGCGGGCTTCGCCCTCGGCGCGTCCCTCGAGAACACCGTCGCCGTCGGCGAGACCGACGTGGTCAACCCCGAGGGCCTGCGCTTCGCCGACGAGTTCGTCCGTCACAAGTTCCTCGACGCCGTCGGCGACCTGGCGCTCGCCGGGCTGCCGCTCCAGGGGGCCTACCGCTCCTATTGCGGCGGCCACCGCATGAACGTCGGCATCCTCGAAGCCCTCTTCGCCGACCGCGCGAACTACGCGATCGTCGAGGCGCAGGGGACCCGCCGCGAGACCGCGCTCGCCGAATTCGGCGCCGGGCTCGGCATCGCCGCCTTCGCCGGCGACCTCTGAGAGACCCTTCCGGCCTGCCGCCTCCGGGCGATGTGGCCTGCAAGACACAGCCGCCCGCCGATCCGCGCGGGCGCGGAACCGCCGCTTTCATGCCCGAATCTGCCGCCACGGTGAATCGTCCGTGAAGTGCGCGGCAGTCCGGGATGCGGTGGCCGCCCGGACCCGGTAGAGTGCCGGCGCCGACATGAACCCATGATGGCTCAACGGCGCTCCGAAGCGAGGACGCGCCCGTTCGGGGGAAGAACCGCCAATGCCTGTGACCCTTCGGACCCGCGGAGCGGCGGCGGCCGTGCTCATCACCGCCTTCGGCCTCGGTCTCGGCGGTTGCGACGCCCTCGACCCGACCAACCTGTTCGCCGAGAAGTACAAGCCCGAGGTCGTGCAGGACACGCCGGCCGACAAACTCTACAGCGAGGGCTTGGCGAAGATCGAGGACAGCGACTACGAGGGCGCGGTCAAGAAGTTCGATTCGCTCGACAAGCAGTACGCCTATTCCGACTGGTCGCGCCGCGCGCTGCTGATGACGGCCTACGCGAACTACGAGGGCCAGAAGTACGACGACGCGATCACCGCCTCGAAGCGCTACCTGCAGCGGCATCCGGCGAGCAAGGACGCGGCCTACGCCCAGTACTTGATGGCGATGTCGCAGTACAAGCAGATCCCCGACGTCACCCGCGACCAGGACCGGTCCGAGAAGGCGCTCGTCGCGCTGCAGGAGCTCGTCCAGAAGTATCCGACCTCGGAATACTCCACCGACGCCAAGGCCAAGATCCAGATCACCCGCGACCAGCTCGCCGGCAAGGAGATGGAGGTCGGGCGCTACTACCTCGAGCGCCGCAACTTCCCCGCCGCGATCAACCGCTTCCGCGACGTGGTCAGCAAGTATCAGACGACCCGCCACGCCGAGGAGGCGCTGGAGCGGCTGACCGAGGCGTACATGGCGCTCGGCATCGTCGCCGAGGCGCAGAACTCGGCCGCCGTGCTCGGGCACAACTTCCCCGACAGCCCCTGGTACAAGGACGCGCACGCCCTCCTGCAGAACGGCGGCCTCGAGCCGCGCGAGGAGAAGGGCTCGTTCCTCAGCAAGATCTACACCTCGGTGATGGGCCGGACCGCGGCCGCCCAGTAGGCCGCCCGCGCATCACGACGGGACGCGAAAGCGCGGGCGGGGCTTCGGCTCCGCCCGTTTCGCATTTCGGGGGTGCGATCGGCCCGGCATCGGCCTACATGACGGCTTCGTATTTCCCGTAAAGTTTAGGGCACCCGTCCGGATCGACGGACGGGGAGCCGGAGGCACGAAGGCGCGGCATGCTGGTGCAGCTCGCGATCCGCGACATCGTCCTGATCGACAAGCTCGACCTGAACTTCGCCAGCGGGCTCAGCGTGCTCACCGGCGAGACCGGCGCGGGCAAGTCGATCCTTCTCGACGCGTTCAGCCTGGCGCTGGGCGGGCGCGGCGACGGCTCCCTCGTGCGCCACGGCGAGGCGCAGGGCGGCATCACCGCGGTGTTCGACGTCGGCCTCGACCACCCAGCCCGGCGGATCGCCGCGGAATCCGAGATCGACACCGAGGGCGACCTGATCCTGCGGCGCACGCAGATGGCCGACGGGCGCACCCGTGCCTTCGTCAACGACCAGCCCGTCGGCGTGCAGGTCCTGCGCGCGATCGGCGCGGCCCTGGTCGAGATCCATGGCCAGCATGACGACCGGGCGCTCGCCGACGTCACCACCCACCGCGCCATCCTCGACGCCTTCGGAGGCCTGAGCGGCCCGCTCGACGCGGTGGCGAAGGCGGCCAAGACGGTGAAGACCGCCCGCACGACGCTCGCCGAGCACCGCGCCCGGGTCGAGACCGCTCGCCGCGAAGCCGACTTCCTACGCCATGCGGTCGAGGAGCTGGCGGCCCTCGATCCGAAGCCAGGCGAGGAGGCGACGCTGGCCGAGCGCCGCACGGTGATGCAGCAGAGCGAGAAGGTCGCGCGCGAGCTGAACGACGCTTTGGCCGCCGTCGGCGGCTCGCATTCGAGCGTGCCACAGCTCTCCTCTGCCATCCGCAAGCTCGAGCGCCGCGCCGCGCAGCTGCCGGCGCTGGTCGAGCCCTGCGTCGCGGCGCTGGACGCCGCCCTCGTCGCCCTCGACGAAGCCCGCGCCGTCCTCGACGCCGCGGTGTCCGAGGCCGAGTTCGATCCGCGCGAGCTGGAGCGGGTCGAGGAGCGCCTGTTCGCCCTGCGCGCGGCCTCCCGCAAGTACGACGTCGCCGCGGACGACCTCGCGGCCCTGCGTGAGCGCTACGAGGCGGACGTGGCGGCGATCGATGCCGGCGAAGAGGCGTTGGCCGGTCTCGAGGCGACGCTGGCCACGGCCGAATCGGCCTACGCCAAGGCCTCGGAAAAGCTCAGCGCCGGGCGCCGCCGGGCGGCCAAGGCGCTTGACGCGGCGGTGCAGGCCGAGCTGCCGCCGCTCAAGCTCGAGCGCGCGCGCTTCATCACCGAGATCGTCACCGATCCCGAATCGCGCGACCCCGCCGGGATCGACCGCGTCGCGTTCTGGGCGCAGACCAACCCCGGCACCAAGGCCGGCCCGATGATGAAGGTGGCCTCGGGCGGCGAGCTGTCCCGCTTCATGCTCGCCCTGAAGGTGGTGCTCGCCGACAAGGGTTCGGCGCCGACGCTGATCTTCGACGAGATCGACACCGGCGTCGGCGGCGCGGTGGCGGACGCGATCGGCGCGCGGCTCTCGCGCCTGTCGCGGGACGTGCAGGTCGTGGCGGTGACCCACGCGCCCCAGGTCGCGGCGCGCGCCGTCACGCACTTCCTCATCGCTAAGGATGCGGTGAAGGGCGCCGGCCGCGTCGCCACCCGCGTCGCCTCGCTCCCCGTCGCCGCGCGGCGCGAGGAGATCGCCCGCATGCTCGCGGGTGCCACCGTCACCGACGAGGCCCGCGCCGCGGCGGCCCGCCTGCTCGAAGGCGCGGCCGTCTAGGGGGACGCTCCGACGATCCCCGCAAACCGTCGGTTAAGGTTAACACCTTCTTAACCATCGGGACCGACACTGATGCGATCCGGTGGCGACAGCGATTCGCGTACGCCGGCAACGTCCTACTTCGGGGGGGACCATGCATCAGGCCGCAGCCAAGTTCGAAGTCCTCCCGTCGCGCGAGGGCCTCGCGTCGCATCGCGGCGCTGCCAGCGTCGACACCCATCATCTCGGGCAGACCCTACGCACCGTCTATGAGGGCAGCGTCGACAAGCAGCCGATTCCGGACTCCCAGGTCGACCTGCTGCTGCGCCTGCGCCAGAAAGAACGCGACCTGCGCCGCAGCGCCTGAAGCGGGCAGGGGGCAAAGTCCGGGCCGCAAGGCGATCCGACGCAACCTTTCTGGCTCATCGCAGCGAGCCGTAAGGACGCCTCAAGCCATCTACCAGCGCTTGGCGCCCGGGCGCCGCTGATACTCGGCGGCGCGGATGCGCGTCAGCAAGCGGTCCAGGCTCATCAGCATCGAAGCCTCG
This sequence comes from Methylobacterium sp. WL8, assembly GCF_008040045.1. Taxonomy (NCBI): domain Bacteria; kingdom Pseudomonadati; phylum Pseudomonadota; class Alphaproteobacteria; order Hyphomicrobiales; family Methylobacteriaceae; genus Methylobacterium; species Methylobacterium sp. WL8. The sequence goes on from NZ_VRVF01000002.1 coordinate 102,799, forward strand.
TCGGCTCGGGCGCGCTCGGCCTCGCCGGGCTCGGTGCTGAAGTTCTGCCGCGCCTTCGCCAGGGCCAAGTCGCGCTCCAAGGCCTCGCGCTCGGCGTGGAGGGCCTGGAAGGCGCCGTCGTCGGGACGCGGCGCACGCGTCGGCGCCGCAGGCGAATCGTGGGGCACGGGAACGTCTTTCCGACCGGGCGAGCCGCGGCGGAATGCCGACGACCGAGCCCGGATCGAACGGAGAACGCGCGAACCCGGCAAAGCGTGCCATCGCCAAGCGATCCCGAACAGATCCCAAGCTGATTTCGCGGCGATCCCGGTCGCCGCGGCGCCGAAGCCGCCCATGTCATGCGGCTGTCATCTGCGTGTCCTAACCGCGGCGGTGTCGAGCCAGGCGGCTGCGGCCGCCGGACTGCCGGACGGCCGGCGCGATTCCGCACCTGCGGATCCGCGCCCCTCGGACGCGCTCGACGGATGACGGAGATCGATGTGAAACCCTTCACCTACGCGCTCGCCCTCGGCCTCGCGACGGCCCAGCTCGCCTTCCCGGCGCTCGCCGCCGACATCACCGGCGCCGGTGCGACCTTCCCGTTCCCGGTCTATTCCAAGTGGGCGGAAGCCTACCGCAAGGACACCGGCACCGGCCTGAACTACCAGTCGATCGGCTCGGGCGGCGGCATCAAGCAGATCCAGGCCAAGACGGTCGACTTCGGCGCCACCGACGCGCCGCTGAAAGGTCCGGCCCTGGAGAAGGACGGCCTCGTCCAGTTCCCGACCGTGATGGGCGGTGTCGTCGCCGTCGTGAACATCCCCGGCATCGAGCCGGGCAAGCTCAAGCTCACCGGCGACGTGATCGCCGACATCTACGCCAACAAGATCACCAAGTGGTCCGACCCGAAGATCGCCGCGCTGAACGACGGGCTGAAGCTGCCCGACGCCAACATCACCCCGGTCTACCGCTCGGACGCGTCGGGCACGACGAACATCTTCACCACCTACCTCAGCCAGGTCTCGGAGGGCTGGAAGAAGGAGTTCGGCGCCGCCACCACCGTGAGCTGGCCCGCCGGCCAGGGCGGCAAGGGCAACGAGGGCGTCACCGCCACCGTCAAGCAGGTCCCGAACGCCATCGGCTACGTCGAGTCGGCCTACGCCAAGCAGAACAAGCTCAGTTACGCGCTGATCCGCAACAAGGCCGGCAAGTTCCCGCAGCCGGACGACAAGGCGTTCCAGGCCGCCGCCGCCAGCGCCGACTGGAAGAGCCAGCCCGGCTTCGGCATCACGCTCACCGACCAGGCGGGCGAGGATGCGTGGCCGATCACGGCCGCGACCTTCATCCTCGTCCACAAGGAGGCCGCCGACCCGGCGAAGTCCGCCGACGTGCTGAAGTTCTTCGACTGGGCCTACAAGAACGGCGACAAGCTCGCCTCCGACCTCGACTACGTTCCGCTGCCGGACGCCGTCGTCGGCCTGATCCACGAGGAGTGGAACCAGGTGAAGGGCAAGGACGGGAAGCCCGTCCTCGGCATGTGAGGCCGACGGCGCGGGGCGGACTCCACCGCGCGCCTCGATCGTCGACTCGTCGGGCGGCCACCGGGACCACGGTGGCCGCCCGACCCCCGAGCGGACCGGCTTCCTCCCATCCGGTCTCACTCCCATCCGGTCTCACTCGCATCCGGTCTCGCCCTCGCGCCCGGCCGCACGGCGCGCTACCACCCCAGACGGTGAAAAGAACCGCGGATGACCGCCTTGACCGAACAGATCGCCCTGACGCGCTCCGGCACGAGCACGCGCTCGCGAAAGGGGCCGAGCAAGGGCCTCGACGCCCTGTTCCGCGCCGCCTCCTACGGTTCGGCCCTGCTGGTGCTGGTGGTGCTCGCCGGCATCCTTGGGTCGATCCTCTACGGCGGCTGGCCCGCCTTCCGCGAGTTCGGCTTCGGCTTCCTCACCTCCAGCGCCTGGAACATCGGCACGGAGCAGTACGGCGCCCTCGTCGCCGTCACCGGAACCCTCGCCTCGGCGCTGCTGGCCCTGGTGATCGGCGTGCCGATCTCGCTCGGCATCGCGATCTACCTGACGCAACTCTGCCCCGGCTGGGCGCGCAAGCCCGTCGGCATGACGATCGAGCTGCTCGCGGCGGTGCCGAGCATCATCTACGGCATGTGGGGCCTGTTCATCTTCGCCCCGTTCTTCGCCCGCTTCGTGCAGATGCCGGTCTCGAACGTCGTCGAGGGCCTGCCGATCGTCGGCACGCTGCTCTACGCCCGCGTGCCCTCGGGCGTCGGCGTGCTCACCGCCGGCATCATCCTGGCGATCATGATCGTGCCGTTCGTGGCCTCGATCGCCCGCGACATGCTCGACCAGATCCCGACGATCCTGCGCGAGAGCGCCTACGGCATCGGCTGCACCACCTGGGAGGTGGTCCGCCACGTCCTGCTCCCGCAGGCCTCCGTCTCGATCATCGGCGCGATCATGCTCGGCCTCGGCCGCGCGCTCGGCGAGACCATGGCGGTGACCTTCGTGGTCGGCAACGCCAACCGGCTCTCGGCCTCGGTGTTCGACCCCGGCTCGACCATTGCCTCGCGCATCGCCAACGAGTTCAACGAGGCCGACGGCCTGCAGCTGAACTCGCTGATGGCTTTGGGCTGCATCCTGTTCGCGATCACCTTTGTCGTCCTGATCATCGCCCGCTTCCTGACGCGCCGCGTCAAGGTCGCCTGAGGGAGCCCGTCGTGGACGCCAACAACACGATCCGTCCCGCGCCGGCCCTCAAGCCGACCCGCATCCGCGGCAGCCGCCGGGTCGCCGACCGCACCCTGCGCCTCGCCTGCCTCCTTGCCACCGTGCTCGGCGCTGTCGTCCTCGGCTCGATCCTCCTGATGCTGATCATCGAGGGCGCGCGCGGGTTCTCGCCGCTGCTGTTCACCCAGCCGACGCCCGGCCCGGGCTCGGAAGGCGGCGGCATCGCCAACGCCATCCTCGGCAGCCTGGTGCTCACCGGCATCGGCATCCTCGTCGCCACGCCGATCGGCCTGATGGCCGGCACCTACCTCGCCGAGTACGGCCGCGGCTCGAAGCTCGCCGAGGTGATCCGTTTCCTCAACGACATCCTGCTCTCCGCGCCCTCGATCCTGATCGGCCTGTTCGTATACACCCTGATGGTGCGGCCGATGGGGAGCTATTCGGGCTGGGCCGGCGGCGTGGCGCTGGCGATCATCGCGACGCCGGTGATCGTGCGCACCACCGAGGACATGTTGCGCCTCGTCCCCGGGACGCTGCGCGAGGCCGGCGTCGCGCTCGGCGCCCCGATGTCGACGGTGATCCGCAGCGTGACGTGGCGGGCGGCGTCGGCCGGCATCGTCACCGGCATCATCCTGGCGCTCGCCCGCATCGCCGGCGAGACCGCGCCGCTGCTGTTCACGGCGCTCAACAACAACTCGTGGTTCAGCCGCGACCTGATGGGCGGCGTCGCGAACCTGCCGGTGATGATCTACCAGTTCGCGCTCTCGCCCTATCCGAACTGGCAGCAGCTCGCCTGGGCCGGCGCGCTCCTGATCACCATGACGATCCTGCTGCTTTCGGTCGTCGCCCGCGTCGTCATCAAGCCGCAGACCGCGCGCTGATGTCCATGGGGACCCAGAACCCGCCGCCGGCACCCACGAGGAACACGACGATGAACGCCGCCCCCGCGATCAGCGCTTCCCAGTTCGACGGCCGGAACCCGGCCGACGAGCACGCGCCCATCCGCATCGCCGCCAGGGAGCTGAACTTCTATTACGGGCAGTTCCATAGCCTGAAGAACATCAACCTCGACTTCCACGACCGCCAGGTCACCGCCCTGATCGGCCCGTCCGGCTGCGGGAAGTCGACCCTGCTGCGCACCTTCAACCGGATCTACAGCCTCTACCCGGAGCAGCGCGCCGAGGGGCAGGTGCTGCTCGACGGCCAGAACGTGCTCGACGCCAACGTCGACCTGAACGAGCTGCGCTCGCGCATCGGCATGGTGTTCCAGAAGCCGACGCCGTTCCCGATGTCGATCTACGACAACGTCGCCTTCGGCCTGCGCCTCTACGAGAAGCTGCCGAAATCCGAGCTCGACGGCCGCGTCGAGTCGGCCCTGCGCAAGGCCGCCCTGTGGGACGAGGTGAAGGACAAGCTCAAGCAGTCCGGCATGGGCCTCTCCGGCGGCCAGCAGCAGCGCCTGTGCATCGCCCGCACGGTGGCCCAGAGCCCCGAGGTGATCCTGTTCGACGAGCCGACCTCGGCCCTCGACCCGATCTCGACCGGGCGCATCGAGGAGCTGATCGAGCAGCTGCGCAGCGAGTTCACGATCGTCATCGTGACCCACAACATGCAGCAGGCCGCGCGCATCTCGCAATTCACCGCCTTCATGTATCTCGGCGAGGTCATCGAGGTCGGTCCGACCAACCGCATCTTCATGAACCCGACCGTGCGTCAGACCCAGGACTACATCACCGGCCGCTTCGGCTGAGCCGCATACGGATCGATCGAGGACCAAGCCCATGCCCGGCCACATCGTCACGTCCTACGACACCGACCTCGAGGACCTGCGCCGCTCGATCTCCGAGATGGGCGGCGTCGCCGAGAAGATGATGACCGAGGCGACCGACGCCCTCGTTCGCCGCGACACCCAGCTCGCTCAGGCGGTGATCCTCGCCGACAAGCGCCTCGACACCCTTCAGCGCGAGATCGAGGAGCGCTCGGTGCTGCTCATCGCCCGGCGCCAGCCGATGGCGATCGACCTGCGCGAGACGATCTCGGCGATCCGCGTCTCGGGCGACCTCGAGCGCATCGGCGACCTCGCCAAGAACATCGCCAAGCGCGTCGTCGCGATCAGCGACCAGGCCCAGGCGCAGAAGATCGTGCTCGGCGTGCAGCACATGAGCGACCTGGTGCAGGAGCAGCTCAAGGACGTGCTCGACGCCTATGCCAGCCGCGACGTCTCGGCGGCGCACAACGTCTGGGAGCGGGACGGCGAGATCGACGCGCTCTACAACTCGCTGTTCCGCGAGTTGTTGACGTACATGATGGAAGATCCGCGCAACATCTCGTTCTGCACGCACCTGCTGTTCTGCGCCAAGAACGTCGAGCGCATCGGCGACCACACCACCAACATCGCCGAGACGATCCATTATCTCGCCACCGGCGAGAACCTCGCCGGTGACCGCCCGAAGAACGACGCGTCGAACTACGCGACGGTGACGCCCGGCGCCTGAGACGCCTGTCGGCGTCTCACGGCGGCCAAGGAAGTCGGGCGGCCCGCCCGGGAGTGCCCTGCATGCGTACGCGGATCCTGATCGTCGAGGACGAGGAGGCGCTCACCACCCTCCTGCGCTACAACCTCGAAGCCGAGGGCTTCGAGGTCGATTCCGCCGCCCGCGGCGACGAGGCCGAGCTGCGCCTGCAGGAGCAGGTGCCGGACCTGATCCTGCTCGACTGGATGCTGCCCGGCCTCTCGGGGATCGAGCTGTGCCGCCGGGTGCGGGCGCGGCGCGAGACGGCGTCCCTGCCGGTCATCATGCTGACGGCGCGCGGCGAGGAGGGCGACCGCATCCGCGGCCTCGGGACTGGGGCCGACGACTACATCGTCAAACCGTTCTCCGTGCCGGAGCTCCTGGCCCGGGTCCGCGCGCTGCTGCGCCGGGCCAAGCCGACCCATGTCGCGAACCTCCTGGAGGCCGGCGACATCGAGCTCGACCGCGACAGCCACCGCCTGCGCCGGGCGGGCAGCGAGATCCACCTCGGGCCGACCGAGTTCAAGCTGCTCGAATTCCTGATGCAGAGCCCCGGCCGGGTCTATTCCCGCGAGCAGCTCCTCGACGGCGTCTGGGGCCACGACGTCTACATCGACGAACGCACCGTCGACGTGCATGTCGGCCGCCTGCGCAAGGCCCTGAACCGCACCGGCGAGACCGACCCGATCCGCACCGTCCGCGGCTCGGGCTACGCCTTCGACGAGACGTTTTCGGGCGAGGATTAGGGCACCTTCGTTCCCGCGCCCGCGAGCCCCGCGCTGCGGCCCGTCGCCGTCACGGCGTCCAGCGCGCTCAGCACCGTGCCCTCGGTGAGGATCTGCGGCAGCACCGTCGGCTCGCCTGGCCCTGCGTAGAGCAGGTAGAGCGGCACGCCGCTGCGGCCGTGGCGCTCGAGCAGGCGGGTGATCTCCGGATTCTGGTTGGTCCAGTCGCCCTTGAGGTAGGTGACGTCGCGGGCGCGCATCGCTGCGCCGACCGCCGCCGTCCCGAGCGAGGTGCGCTCGTTGACCTGACAGGTGATGCACCACGCCGCGGTCATGTCGACGAAGACCGGCCGGCCGCCGGCCAGCAGCGCGTCGAGGCGCGCCTGCGTGAACGGCTCGACGCCCTCGGCCCTGGTCTGGGCGCCCGGCGCGATCCGGTCGCGGTCGAGGGTGAGGGCGAGCGCCGCCACGCCGACGACGGCGAGCACCGCGAGGCCGCGGGCGAGCTGCGCCCGCACCGGGCGCGCGTCGCGGCCGAGTTCCCACGCCCAGGCGGAGAAGCCGAGCAGCACCAGTCCGATCAGCGCGGCGAGCAGGCCCTGCGGCCCGACCTGCTGGGCCAGCACCCAGACCAGCCACGCGACCGTGGCGTAGATCGGGAAGGCCAGCGCCTGCTTCAGCACGTCCATCCAGGCACCCGGGCGGGGCAGGGCGCGGAGCGCCGCCGGCCACAGGGTCAACGCCAGGAAGGGCAGGGCGAGGCCGAAGCCGAGGCTCGCGAACACCACGAGGCCGGCGGCCGTCGACTGCGTCAGCGCGAAGCCCACCGCCGAGCCCATGAAGGGGGCGGTGCAGGGCGTCGCCACCACGGTCGCGAGCACGCCGGTGAAGAACGAGCCTTCGAGTCCGGCCCGCCGGGTCAGCCCGTCGCCGAGCCCGGCGAGCCGCCCGCCGAGGTGGAGCATGCCCGACAGGCTCAGGCCCATGGCGAAGAGCAGGTAGGCCAGGGCGGCCACCACGGTGGGCGATTGCAGCTGGAAGCCCCAGCCGATCCCGGCTCCCCCGGCCTTCAGCGCGATCAGCAGCGAGGCCAGCGCCAGGAACGCCGCCAGCACGCCCGCCGTGTAGGCGAGCCCGTGCAGGCGGACCCGCCCCGGCGCCTCGCCGGAATGCTTCACCAAGCTGAGCACCTTGATCGACAGCACCGGGAAGACGCAGGGCATCAGGTTGAGGATCAGGCCGCCCAGCAGCGCGAGGCCGGCCGCGGTCCAGAGCGTCAGGGTCTCGGCCGGCTCGGTGCGCGGGATCGCCGGCGCCACGCTCGGCATCGCGCTGCCGGCCGCGAGCGGCGCCTCGTCGCCCAGCGCGAAGGCCTGGCGGACGAGACCGTCGCCGGTCTCCTCCTCGATCGCCAGCACGCCGGGCAGGCTCTCGGGCGCGGCGTCGGTGGGCGTCGCGCGGGTCAGCGTCAGGTGGAGGCCGGCCGCGTCCACGGTGAAGGGCTGCGGCGCGGCGTTCTCGATCGCCGTCTCGGAATAGGGAAAGAACGCCACCGCGCGGAGCCTGTCCGCGGCGAGGCCCGGCGCGTCGAGGTCCAGGGCGAGGCGGTCGCCCTGGCTCGACAGCCGCACCGGCCACGGCGAGGCCTTGGGCAGGGCGGCGCGGGCACGCACGAACAGCGCGGCGTTGGCCGGATCGGCCGCGGCCTCGCGGGCGACCGGCAGGGTCAGGGTGAGGTCGGCCGAGCCGGGGATGCATTCCTTCTCGCACACGAGATAGGTGAGCTTGCCCGCAAGCGTCACGGGGGCTGCCGGGTCGAGGCTTGGCGGCGGCGTCACCCGCACGAGCAGGATCGCCTCGCCCTCGTAGCCGAAGTTCATCAGCGTCGCGATCGGGATGCGGTGCGGTGCCGGCCACTGGATCGCCGAGGCCGAGAAGCCGGCCGGCAGCGTCCAGGTCACCTCCGGCGGCAGGCCCGAATCGCCGGGGTTGCGCCAGTAGACGTGCCAGCCCGGCTTCATCGCCATGCGGATGGCCACGGTGAACGGCGTGGCGCCGGCCATTGCCGCAGGCTCCGCCACGAGGCTCGCCCGCACGAGGTCGGCCGGCGGCTTGAAGCCTTGGGCCGCGACGGGCCCGGCGAGCAGCGATAGGAGGAGGGCGAGAAGACGGAGCATGCGGTCCCTTCGCGCGACCGTCCACGACGGTTTCACGCTGCTCTGGTCATAGGCGCGAACCGGCGGAGGGTAAAATCGCGACGGCGCGTCCGGGTGCCGCGCGGAGGATCGATCCTGGGTTCAGAGTGCCGCCGTCGCCCGCTCCAGCCAGGCTCGCGTCTCCGGGTCGAGGTCCGGGTCGAGCACGTCGCGGACGTGGGCGTGGTAGGCGTCGATCCAGGCGCGCTCGGCGGGGCTCAGCATCTCCGGCACGATCAGGCGGCGGTCGTAGGGGACCAGCGTCAGGGTCTCGAAGCCGAGCACCGGGCGTTCGCCGCCGGGCACCTCGCGGGGCTCGACGAGGACGAGGTTCTCGATGCGGATGCCGTAGCCCCCGGCGCGGTAGTAGCCCGGCTCGTTGGAGAGGATCATCCCCGCCTCCAGGGCGACGGTTCCGGTCTTGGCGATGCGCTGCGGGCCCTCGTGCACCGAGAGGAAGGCGCCGACGCCGTGGCCGGTGCCGTGGTCGAAATCGAGGCCGGCCTCCCACAACGGCAGGCGCGCAAGGGTGTCGATCTGCGCGCCTGTGGTGCCCTTGGGGAAGACCGCGCGGCTGATGGCGACGTGGCCCCGCAGCACGCGGGTGTAGCGATCACGCATCTCCGCGCTCGGCGCGCCCACCGCGACCGTGCGGGTGATGTCGGTGGTGCCGTCGGGGTATTGCGCGCCGGAATCGATCAGGAACAGCTCGCCCGGCTCCGCCCGCCGGTCGGTGGCGCGGGTGACGCGGTAATGCACGATCGCGCCGTTCGGCCCGGAGCCGGAGATCGTCGGGAACGAGACGTCGCGCAGGTCGCCGCCGTCCGCGCGAAAGTCCTCCAGCGCCTCCACCGCGGCGACCTCGGTGACGTGGCTCTGCCCGTCGAGCCAGGCGAGGAAACGCACCACGCTCGCCCCGTCGCGCCGGTGTGCGGCGCGGGCGCCGGCGATCTCGGCGGCGTTCTTCACCGCCTTCATCGCGGTGATCGGGTCCGGGCCGACATCGGGGGTGCCGCCCACCGTCGCGACGCGCTCCTTCAGGGCGGCGGCGCCGGTGGCGGCGTCGAGGCGCACGCGCTTGCCGGCGAGCTCGCCGAGCGCCGGCTCGAAGTCGTCCCGCGAGGCGATGTCGGCGACCGGGGCGAGCGCCGCCCGCGCCTCCTCCGTCACGTCGTGCGACACCAGGAATAGCCGCGGCCGGCCCTCGCGCGGCAGGATGGCGTAGCCCAGCGCCAGCGGCGTGTGCCCGACGTCGCCGCCGCGCAGGTTGAACGCCCAGGCGAGGTTGTGGGGATCGGAGATCACCAGCGCGTCGCACTGGCCGGCCTCCAGCTCCACGCGGATGCGCGCGATCTTGTCGCTCGCGGTTTCGCCGGCGAAGTCGAGCGGATGCGCGATCACGCGGCCCGATGGCGGCTTCGGGCGGCCGGCCCAGACCGCGTCCACCGGGTTCTCCGATAGCGCCTTCACCGAGGCGCCGGCCTTGGCGGCGGCATGCTCGAGGCGGGCGACCCCGTCGGGGGTGTGCAGCCACGGGTCGTAGCCGAGCACTGCGCCGCGCCGCAGGGTCCGGCCGATCCAGGCCTCGGCGGTGCTCTCGGCGAGGGGCACGACCGTGACGACGCCCGGATCGACCTGTTCCGGCGCCTGGATGGTGTAGCGCCCATCGACCATGAGTGCTGCGGCCTCGGCCAGGATCACGGCGGTGCCGGCCGAGCCGGTGAAGCCGGTGAGCCAGGCGAGCCGCTCGGCGTTGGCCGGGACGTATTCGGATTGGTGCTCGTCGGCGCGGGGCACGACGAAGCCGTCGATTCCGGCCTCGCGCAAGGCGGCGCGAAGGGCGGCGACGCGCTCAGGCCCCTTGCGGTGGCTCGGGTCGTCGAAGGTCTGGAATCGGGTGCGGTTCATGCGCCCACGGTATCGCCGGCGGCACCCCGCGGGCAACCGAACGCGGGCCGTCCGCCTCGGATCGGGCTCAGCGCCGGGCGGACCCGGCCAGCGGCCGCTGCGCCGCCCCGCCGCGGCGCAGCACCAGGGCGACCCAACCCTCGATCGTCCCCCGCGAGGCGAGGTGGAAGCCCTGGTGGCGGTAGGCCGAGAGCACGCCGGCCACGTCGCGCTCGATCAGCCCCGAGAGCACCAGCACGCCGCCCTCGGCCACCACCGCCGAGAGCGTCGGCGCCAGGCCGCGCAGGGGGCGGGCGAGGATGTTGGCGAAGACGACGTCGAAGTGGCGCGTCCGCGCGGCCATGGCGTTGCGCACCCCCGGGCCCTCGTAGAGCTTGAGGTAGGGTCCGAGCCCGTTGGCGCGGGCGTTGGCGCGGGCGGTGCGCACCGCCTCGCCGTCGAGATCGCCGGCGATCACCGGGCGGCGCAGGGCCTTGGCGGCGGCGAAAGCGAGGATGCCGGTGCCGGTGCCGACGTCGAGCACCCGGCCGGGGCGGCCACGCTTGAGCACGTCCACCAGGGCCTTGAGGCAGCCGAGCGTCGTGCCGTGGTGGCCGGTGCCGAAGGCCAGCGCCGCCTCGATCTCGATGGCGAGCTCGTTCGGCCGCACGGTGTCGCGGTCGTGCGAGCCGTGGATTCGGAAGCGTCCGGCGCGCACGGGCACGAGGCCTTCGAGCGAGGCGCGGACCCAGTCCTTCTGGTCGACGGTGCGGAACTCGGCGGCGTCCGCCTTCGCGCCGACCACGGGGCGGATCAGGTCGCGGATGTAATCTTCGTCCGGCGCGTCGGCGAAGTAGGCCTCGAGCCGCCACGTCACCCCGTCCTCGGACTCGAAGGCGGCCACCGCCGTCTCCGTCGGGTCGAACATCTCGCCCAGCAGGTCGGTCATCGTGCGCGCCGACCGCTCGTCGGTCATCAGCTGCAGGACGTGGGTCGGGCGGTTCGGGTGCAGGCCTTCGAGCATGGCCGCCTCTACCACCCTCGGATCGGAGCCGCCACAAGCGGATCGAACCGCGGCAAAACCGCCTGGGAATGCGGCAGATTGTTCACGCGTTCATCATATCGACCCCCGGAACCGGCTTCGGCGTGCAACGGTTTCGGTCAGGCCACCACGTCGGCACTCCGCATTGTCGTCCGAGTCGTTCGTTCATCGAGGGTGCGTCCGCGTGACCAAGTCGAGACCTTCCGTTGCCCGGCCGGTCGTCCTCAACGGCCTCGCCCGGCGCCGGCGCCAGCCGGCCCGGCCGCGCGACGCCCTGCTCGGGGCCGAGGCCCTCGAGACGCCGCTGCCGGGCCGGCTCCTCGTGCTGCTGAGCCGCCTGCACCGCGCCGAGGAGGCGAAGCCCGGCACGAAGGACGAGACCGGCGCCTGAGCCGCTTGCGCGCCGCGCATCCCCCGTCCAAGGCTGCTTATCGAGCGGCCGCGACGGTCCGCGGCGCCTCCCGGACCGGACGACCCATCCTTGCTCGACCTGACGCCCGACGAGTGGACCGCCGTGGCGCTGAGCCTGAAGGTGGCCGCCGTCGCGACGTTCGCGAGCCTGCTGCCGGGGATCGCCGTGGCGTGGCTTCTCGCCCGGCGGCGGTTTCCCGGGCGCGCCCTGCTCGACGGGCTGGTCCACCTGCCGCTGATCCTGCCCCCCGTCGTCACCGGCTACCTGCTGCTCCTGGCGCTCGGCCGGCGCGGGCTCGTCGGCGGGTGGCTCGCCGAGGTGGGGATCGTGTTCGCGTTCCGCTGGACCGGGGCGGCGCTCGCCTGCGCGGTCATGGGCTTTCCCCTGATGGTGCGGGCGATGCGCCTGTCGATCGAGGCCGTGGACGCCCGCCTCGAACAGGCGGCCGCGACGCTCGGCGCCCGGCCGCTGGCGGTGTTCCTCACGGTGACCCTGCCGCTCAGCCTGCCCGGCATCCTCGCCGGCGCGGTGCTGGCCTTCGCCAAGGCGATGGGCGAGTTCGGCGCCACCATCACCTTCGTCTCGAACATCCCCGGCGAGACACAGACCCTGCCCGCGGCGATCTACACGCTGACGCAGGTGCCCGGCGGCGAGGCCGCGGCGCTGCGCCTCACGCTGATCTCGGTCGCCCTGTCGATGGCCGCCCTGCTGCTGTCCGAACTTCTGGCCCGCCGCATCGGGCGGCGGCTGGGGGCGGGATGACGGGGAGGCTGCGATCCCACCGCGCCTCATGCATAGGCATACGGCCCGCCGCGCTCCAGCGCGCGCCGGTAGGCCGGGCGGGCGTGGATGCGGGCGAGCCAGTCGGTCAGGCGCGCGCCGGCGCCGGTGCCGCGCGCGGCGAAGGCTTCGAGCGGGAAGCTCATCTGGATGTCGGCGGCGGTGAAGGCGTCGCCGCCAAACCACGGTCGGTCGGCCAGCTCACCCTCCCAGTAGGCGGCGTGGCGGCGCAGCTCCGGGTCGACGAACTTGGCCGTGACCGCCTTGGCGATCCCCCGCACCAGGGGGCGCACCAGCGCCGGGCTGCCCGGCGCGAGGCGCGAAAAGACCAGCTTCAGCAGGAGCGGCGGCATCGCCGAGCCTTCGGCGTAGTGGAGCCAGTAGGTGTAGCGGCGATGCTCTTCGGTGCCGGGGGCAGGCACCAGGGCGCCGCCGCAGCGGGCGGTGAGGTATTCGACGATGGCGCCGGATTCCGCCACCGTCACGTCGCCGTCGGTGATCACCGGCGACTTGCCGAGCGGGTGGATCGCCCTGAGTTCCTGCGGCGCCAGCATGGTCTCGCGGTCGCGGGCGTAGCGCTTCACGTCGTAGTCCAGGCCGAGCTCCTCGAGCAGCCAGAGCACCCGTTGCGAGCGGCTGTTCTCCAGGTGGTGGACGGTGATCATGCGCGGCCTTCCGTGAGGGTGTCGTCGCACAACGCGGGGACGCCGCGAAGGAGCCGGCCGGCATGACGATCGCCGTCGCCGTCGCCCTGCGCCGGGGCGCGTTCACGCTGGACGCCGCCTTCGAGGCCGGGGCCGGGCTCACCGCCCTGTTCGGCCGCTCGGGCTCGGGCAAGACCACGCTGATCGACCTGATCGCCGGGCTGAGCCGCCCCGATCGCGGCCGCATCGTCGTCGCCGGCGAGACGTTGGTCGACACGGAGCGGCGCATCGCCCTGCCGGTGCATCGGCGCCGGATCGGGCTGGTGTTCCAGGACGCGCGCCTGTTCCCGCACCTCAGCGTGCGGGGCAACCTCGGCTACGGTCGGCTCTTCTCCGGCCAAAGGGCGGACCGGGCCGAGCACGACGCGGTGGTCGACATGCTCGGCGTCGGCCACCTGCTCGACCGGCGGCCGGCGGGCCTCTCCGGCGGCGAGCGCCAGCGCGTCGCCATCGGCCGTGCGTTGCTGGCCAAGCCCCGCCTGCTGCTGATGGACGAGCCGCTGGCGGCGCTGGACGAGGCGCGCAAAGGCGAGATCCTCCCCTACATCGAGCGGCTGCGCGACGAGGCCGGCATCCCGATCGTCTACGTCAGCCACGCGGTCGGCGAGGTGGCCCGGCTCGCCAACACCGTGGTGGTGCTGGAGGCCGGCCGCGTCGCCGCCTGCGGCCCGGCCGAGGCGATCCTGCGCCGGGCCGACCTCGTTCCGGTCCACGAGGCCGAGGCCGGCGCGCTCCTCGACATGACCGTTGCCGGGCACGACCCGGAGGCCGGCCTGACCCGCCTCGAAGGCGCGGCCGGGCGGCTCCTCGTACCGCTGCTGCCGCGCGCCGTCGGCAGTGCGTTGCGGGTGCGGGTGCCGGCCCGCGACGTGCTGGTCGCCACCGCGGTGCCGATCGGCCTCAGCGCCCGCAACGTGCTGTCCGGCCGGGTCGCGGCGCTGATCCCGGACGGGCACGCGGTGATGGTGGAGGTCGCCTGCGGCGGCGCGGTGCTCGCCGCCCGCCTCACCGGCGCCGCCGTCCGAGACCTCGACCTCGCGGTCGGCCGCCCGGTCCACGCGGTGATCAAGAGCGTCGCCCTCGATCCCGCCGGGATGGGCGGGCGCCGGGCGATCGAGATCTGAGGCACTTTCGCGCGAGACGGACGCAGGCTCGCGCGAAGGTCATACGGCTGCACGGCGGGTTCGATCGTCTTCCATGATCCGAAGATCGCGGAACAGGCTCTCGTGGCGGCGGATCAACCCGCGATGTCGTTCGTCCTCGACCCGACGCAGCCGCAGAAATCGCTTCGTTCGGTTGGAAGCGAGCGTTCACGGGATGTCAGTTCACGTGTTTTCGGCCCGGTTTCCGCGCCGGAACCGACAATCTTTATAGGATAAAAGTCATATTTAGTGAACCCGATCAGTCGAAATGACTGTAACAAATGTTTAATTCGATTTGATTACCGTGACATGTTGCTTCTTCGCAATGCGTGGATTCCATTGAGCTGAAGTGATGACTGGCATCGACGCGAACGAACAAGCATTCGGTCTTCAAGGCCCGGCCTCTTCAGACACCAGAGTGGCGGGCGCTTTGGGACTGGTACAGGCCGCCACCTATGCTTTCATCACCAACGACAGCAGCGGTCGTATCACCTTCGTGAACGATGCGGCCGAGGCGCTCTTCGGATACGGACCCGGCGCGATGCTCGGCCAAAACATCGATGTCGTCGTTCCCGAACGGTTTCGCGCCAGCCACGCGGCAGGTTTGGCCCGCATGGTCCGTAACGAGCCCTCCCGGATGGCCGGCCGAACGATCGAGGTCACGGCGAGACGTTGCGACGGCAGCGAGTTTCCGGCCGAATTCACGTTGTCGATTTGGAGAGACCGCTTCGGCCTCGGCTTCGGGGCGATCATGCGCGACATCTCGGAATGGCGCGCCCGCGACGCGCATCTGGTCAGGCTTGCGCATCACGACACCCTCACCGGGTTGCCCAACCGCGCCTCCTTCGAAGAGACGCTCGACGCGCGGCTCGTCGCCGGTCAGGCCACGTGCGTCCTCATGCTCGACCTCGACGGGTTCAAGGAGGTGAACGACAGTTGCGGGCACGGCACCGGCGACGCCGTCCTCCAAACCCTCGCCATCCGTCTGCCGGCCTGGCTCGGTGCGGATGCGATCCTCGCCAGGTTCGGCGGCGACGAGTTCGCCGTGATGCTGCCGGGCGCCACCGATCCACTGAAGGTCGCAGCCGGTGCCGCCGCGCTTCTCGAAGCCTTCGCGGCACCGTTCTGCGTCTTAGGTCATACCTTCCATCTGGGCGTCAGCGTCGGAGGGGCCATCAGCCCGACGCAGGGCCTGTCGGCGGGCGAACTCGTCGGCAACGCGGACTTGGCGCTGTTTCGCGCGAAGCAGGACGGCAAGCGTGTCTTCCGCTTGTTTCAGCCCGAGATGCGGAGCGCGCTGCTTTCGCGGCTGGCGATGCAGTCGGAGTTGCGCAGGGCGGTCGCGGCCGGCGAGTTCGTGCTCCACTACCAACCGCAGGTGGCGCTCGAGAACCGGTGCATCAACGGGGCCGAGGCCCTCCTGCGGTGGCGGCATCCCGAACGCGGATCGCTGTATCCGGGCGCCTTCCTGCCGCAGCTCGAGGAGCCCCCCCTGGCCCTCGAGGTCGGACGCTGGATCCTCGACGAAGCCTGTCGGCAGGCGGCGGCCTGGCGCGACGCCGGGCTCCCGATCCGGAAAATGGGCGTCAACCTGTTCACCGCCCAGGTCCGGTCGGGGACGCTGACCTTGGACGTCGCCGACGCGCTCCAGCGGCACCGGTTGAGCCCGGAGATGCTGGAGCTGGAAATCACCGAAACGATCTTCCTGAAGGTCGACGAACCTGTCCTTCGCCCGTTTCGCGACCTGCATCGTCGCGGAGTCGGCATCTCGTTCGACGATTTCGGGACCGGCTACGCCTCGTTGAGTTCGCTCAAGCGTTTCCCGCTGACGCGCCTCAAGATCGATCGGGGATTCGTCCGGGACCTGATGACCGATCAGCACGATGCGGCGATCGTGCGCTCCATCATCCAGATCGGGAACGACATCGGGTTGGACATCATCGCGGAAGGGATCGAGACCGCGGACCAGGAGGCGCGGCTGCTCGAAATGGGCTGCAAGCAGGGTCAGGGATTCCTGTACGCAAAGGCGCTGCCGGCGGCGCAGTTCGAGGATCTCCTCCAGGGTTTCGGTCCCCGCCAGAAGATCGCGAGCTGATTGACGGGGGGAAACCGGCAAGCTGCTCGGCGTTCACGGATTCCGAGCGTTTGCAGTCGGTGGCGAACGACGGGTTTCGACCCTCACGCCCGCCCGTCGACGAAGGCGCGCATCAACACGTGGGCGATCGCCATCGGCGGCGGGGCGAACAGGTCGTCCGGGTGGCGGCGCTCCAGCATCGCCAGCACCTCGGCGCGGTCGAACCAGCGGGCGTCGGCGAGTTCGGTGGGGTCGGTGACGATGGTCTCGTCGAGGGCCTCCGCCGTGCAGCCGATCATCAGCGAGGACGGGAACGGCCAGGGCTGCGAGGTGTGGTAGGCGACCGAGGACACCCGCACCCGCGTCTCCTCGTAGGATTCGCGCGCGACCGCGGCCTCGATCGTCTCGCCCGGCTCGAGGAAGCCGGCGAGGCACGAGTACATCCCCTCCTTGAAGTGCGGGCCGCGCCCGAGCAGGCAGCGTTCGCCGCGACGGATCAGCATGATCACCACCGGGTCGGTACGCGGAAAGTGGTGGGCGGCGCAGGTCGGGCATTCCCGCCGGAAGCCGCCGGCGCGGAACAGGGTCTGCGTGCCGCAATTGGCGCAGAAGCGATTGCGCCCGTGCCAGCCGAGCATCGACTTGGCGGTGGCGAGCAGGCCGAGCTCCTGCTGCGGCACCGCGCCCTCGGTGGCGATGGTGCGCAGGTCCAGCGTCCGGAAGGTGTCGTCGGCATAGGCCTCGGCCGCCTCGGGAGCCGCGACCGCCGCGAAGATCGGTCGCCCCTCGACGTGCCCGAGGAAGATCCGCTCCTGGGTGATCAGCGGGTTCGCCCGCGCGCCGTCCTCGGCGGAGAGGATCGCGCTGCCGCCGCGCAGCACGAGCGCGTCGCCGGCCATCAGCACGAGGCCGGTGTCCGGTGTGTCGGAGGCCGGCACCGCGCCCTCCGGCTGCTCCGAGGAATGGCGGACGAGCCGGCTCTGCGTGAAGCCGAGCGTCGCGAACGGATCGGGCATCGCCACCTCAGGCTGCTGCGAACTGGGCGCCGGCGCGCTCGGCGAGCTGCGCGCGGGCGTGATGCGGATAGGGCTTGCGCGTCTCGAAGCCCCAGACCGGGCCGGGCCAGGCCGGATCGGACAGGAAGCGCCCGACCACGTGGACGTGGAGCTGCGCCACCACGTTGCCCAGCGTCGCGACGTTGACCTTGTCGGGCTTGGCCAGCGCCTGCATCACGCTCGTGGCGAGGTGCACCTCGCGCCACAGTGCGGCCGCGTCGTCGGCGGCGAGGTCGGTGAGTTCGCTCAGCCCGGGCCGGCGCGGCACCAGGATCAGCCACGGGAAGCGTGCGTCGTCCATCAGCAGGACGGAGCAGAGGCCGAGGTCGCCGACCGGCACGGTGTCGGCGGCGAGCCGGGGATCGAGGGTGAAGTCGGTCATGCGGGCGATGTAGCGCGGGCGACCCGCCCGGCGCCATGCCTTCATCGCTGGCCTGCGATCAGAGGTCGCCGGTCGGGGAGGGCGGCCGGCGTCGCGTCGTGCGGGATGTCACAAGGTCGGCTCGGTCCCCGACCGGCCGACGGCGACGAGGTCGGCGTTGACGACGCCCTCGGCATCCTTGCGGGCGAGCACGACCACGTCGGCCCCGGGGACCAGCAGGGCCTTCTCGCCCGGCGCGATCTGCGCGGTCGGCGTGCCGGGCGGGATGGTGAAGGTCTTGCTGCCGCCCTCGTAGACCAGCTCGACCTCGCGCGGCGCATCGAGCGAGAGCCCGCCGATCCAGCCCGCGGTGAGCCGCGCGTCGGGGGCGGCGTCCCAGGGCTTGGTGCCGGCTTCGAAGCCGCGCTCCGACGGCGAGTAGATCGCGACCTTGATCGGCTTCGGCTTCCCGTCGGGGCCGGGCACCGACACGATGCTGACGTAGCTCTCCGGCTTGATGTCGCGCAGCCGCCCGGCGGTGGCGATGAACAGGCGCGTCTTCACGTTCATCAGCACGGTGACCGTCTCGCCGTCCGGGCGCCGGATCCGCACAGACTCCGCGTCGCGGGCCTCGACGGTGCCGTGGTAGCGGGCGACCGATTCCTTCGGTTGCGGGGCGGAGGTCGGGGCCTGCGGGGCCTGGGCCTGCGCCGCGACGGAGGTCGCGCTCAGCGCGAGCGCGATCAGACAAGCTCGGATCACTGTGGTCAGCCCTCGATCGACCGGCACGGCCCGGCGAGGCGCGAACGCCGGGCGTACGGCCGAGGTTCCGGCCATGACGCCGCGGCGCCGCTCAGTGCGCCATCAGCATCGGCAGGTCGGCGTGGGCGAGGAGGTGGCTCGTCGGCCCGCCGAAGATCATCTGCCGCAAGCGGCTCTGGGTGTAGGCGCCCTTGATCAGCAGGTCGGAGCCGAAGGCCTTGGCCTCGGCGAGGAAGGTCTCGCCCGGCGTCCGGCGCCCGGCGGGGAGCGCCCTGTGCTCGGCCGACACGCCCTCGCAGGCGAGCGAGCGGGCAAGGTCCTCCGCGCTCGGACCCGGCACCGTGCCGCCCTCGACGCTGAGCACCAGCACGCGGGAGGCCGCCCGCAGCAGCGGCATCGCGAAGGCGACCGCCCGCGCGGTCTCGGTCGAGCCGTTCCAGGCGACGACGATGGCGTCGCCGAACCGCGTCGGCGGGGTGGGCGGCGCCACCAGGATCGGGCGCCCGCCCTCGAACAGGGCCGTCTCCAAGGTGGTCATGCGCGGCGTGCCGTCGGCGGCGCCCGGGCGGCCGACGACGGTGGCCGAGAACAGGCGCGCGTATTGCCCGAGGAAGGCGTCGCCCGCGGGCACGTCCTGGCGCCAGCGGTAGCGGGCGCCGGCGCCGGCGACGTTCTCGGGAACGCACAGGCCGTCGCGGGCGTGGCGCGGGATGCCGGCCGCATCCATGAAGGCGACGAAGCGCCCGCCGGCCTCCTCGGCCTCGGCCCGGTCGGCCTCCTCGTCGCGCAGCCAGGTCATGCCGCCGACCATGTCGACGGGCACGTACTCGGCGAGTGCCGGCCGCAGGGACACGCCCTCGATCAGGCTGCCGAAGCGCTGCGCCACGAGGCGCGTCGTCTCCAGCACCGAGGGCAGGGCGTCGTGGAGCGCGATCGGCACCAGAAGGGTCTTCATCGCGTCGCCTCGCTTGGGGTTCGCCATCGTTGGGGCGACGCTAATGCGGATCGCGGCGGCGGGAAACTCGCCGTCCCCCGGCGCTCACACGGTTTTCGGACTCGGATCGGGCGCCGGATCGAGGCGCGCGCGGGCCAGCCGCGTCATCGGGCGCTCGACGAAGGCGTGGACGAGGAGCGCCGCCGCGACGCTGGCCGCCAGCATCAGGGCGAGCGCGGCCCAGGGGTCGAGCAGGGCCGCGAGGTTCGCGCGCACCAAGACCTCGCGCAAGGCGCGCAGGGCGAAGGGGTGGACGAGGTACAGCGCGTAGGAGGCGTCGCCCAATGCGGCGAGCGCCGACACGATCGACGATCGCCGCCCGCCTTCCGCCCGCGCATGGCCGAGCGCGGCTGCGGCGACCAGGCAGGCCGCCGGGATGCCGAGGGCGAGCGGGCGCCAGAATCCGTCGAGGTCTGCGCTTCCTTGCGCGGCGCGCCAGAGCAGGCCGAGCCCGAGGAGCGCGAGCGCCGCCCGCGCCGGCTCCCTCAGCCTCAGCCCCTCGTCACGGGTCAGCGCGATCAGGGCACCGAGGGCGAATTCCAGCATCACCGGGTTCGACCAGAAGGCGAGCGGCACCGAAGCGGGCCGCAGCCATGCCCCCGCCAGAACGATTCCTGCGAGCGCCGCCACGAGCCACGCCACACGCGACCGTCGGCCCCAGCCGAGCCCGACCGCGAAGAGTGCGTAGAAAGCCATCTCGCAGTTCAGCGTCCAGCCGAGGCCGTAGACCGGCTGTACCGCGCCGTCCGCCCGCGCGGCCGGCCAGAACAGGAACGCGGCGACGACCGATCCGGCGTCGAGCGGGCCGCCGGCGCCGCTGAGGGCGGCCGGCGCCGCCAGCCCGACCGCGAGGTAGAGGGCGGTGACCAGCCAGTAGAGCGGCACCACCCGCGCGATCCGGTGGGCGAGGAAGCGCCGCCGGCCGTGCGGCCCGGCGGCGTGGGCCGTCGCCGCGTGGACGATGATGAAGCCAGAGATCACGAAGAACACGTCGACGCCGCCGGCCCAGGGCAGCAGCGCGCTCGGCGCGAAGGCCTGGCCGGTCCGCTGCGCCAGCGCGGCCGCCTCGGATTGCGCATGGTGCATCACCACGAGCAGGGCCGCCGCCGCGCGCAGGATCTGGATCGCGATGAGCTTCACGGGCGGCGGCCTCGCGGCGGACGGGACGGCGCAGGCATGGCCGCTGGCGCGAGGGCGATCAAGCGCGGCTTCGCGCGCCGCGGCCCCGGCAAGGTCAGCCAAGACCAGAGGAACCATGGGCGATCGTCATCGTTGGTCCAGTGAAGTGCTGCCGCCGTCCGCATCGGTTGATTCCGGTCCGGGCGATGCAACGATGACGGCTTGCACGCTCACCATTCGTGACCAGAGGTTTTCAATGCTGAAGAATTACGCAGTCCTGTCCGCCCTCGCCTTCGCCGTCTCGACCCCCGCCATGGCCCAGGGCCTGAGCGATTTCCGCCTGCAGGCGCTGCAGGCGAACGCCTTCGAGATCCAGTCGAGCCAGATCGCGCTGTCGAAGTCTCGCAACCCGCAGATCCGCACCTATGCCCAGGAAGCGATCCGCGACCACCGCTCGGCTAACGTCGCCCTCGTCGGCGGTGACCGCAGCTACGTCGCCGCGCAGGGCGGTGTCGTGGGCGGTCCGGTCGACGGCCTGATCGGCGCGCCGCTGGCGGTGGCCGGTGGTGCCGTCGGCGCCGCGACCGGCGCGGCCGCGGGCGTTGTCGGCGGCACGTTGAGCGGCGGCCCGGTGGGCGGGCTCGAGGGTCTCGGCTCGGGCGCCCAGCGCGGCGCGGCGGCGGGCAGCCGCCTCGGCGGCGTGGACGTCGACCAGACCGCCGGCACCACGGTGGTCCAGCCGAGCCCCGAGCAGCAGGCGATGCTGGCGGAGCTTTCCGCGACCCCGTCGGGCGCGCGCTTCGACCGGCTCTACGTGAGCCAGCAGGTCCAGGCGCACCGGATGACGATCGGCATGACCGAGGCCTACGCCTCGTCCGGCCCGAACCCGGCGCTCCGCACCTACGCGCAGCAGGCGCTGCCGGTGCTGCAGCACCATTACGGCATGGCCCAGCGCCTGCCGGGCGCCCGCGACGCGATGTGATCACAGCGCTTCCGCCCGGCGGCGACGCCGGGCGGGGCTGACGAAAAAGGGCGGCGGGCCATCGAGCCCGCCGCCCTTTTTCGTGTCCGAAACCCCTTGCGCGGGCGCTCCGGTGGACGCGCCCGCTCGATTATCCTCAGTTGCAGCTGATCAGCGCGGACGGGCGCAGCGGCTCGCCGTTCCGGTCCGCCGCCGGCTTGAAGTCGCCGGTCTCCGGATCGCGCACCAGCAGGTCGCCGGTGGCCACGCCGAAATGCGCGCCGTGGAGCTGCAGGCTGCCGTCCTCGACCCGCTCCTTGATGAACGGGAAGGTCATCAGGTTCTCCAGGCTCTGGCTCACCATCCCGTGCTCCAGGCGGGTGAGGTATTCGGGCGCGCTCGAATCGCCCGCCTTGGCCTCGGCCGGCTCGACCAGCGAGACCCACTTGCCGATGAAGTTGCCCTTCGAGAGCGGCTTGGCCTTGTCGGCATAGGCCTTGATGCCGCCGCAGCTGGCATGGCCGAGGACGACGATGTTCTTCACCTTGAGGCCTTGCACCGCGAACTCGATCGCCGCCGAGGTGCCGTGATAGTCGCCGCCGGTCTCGTAGATCGGCACGATCGCGGCGACGTTGCGGATCACGAACAGCTCGCCCGGCCCGACGTCGAAGATCGCCTCCGGCGCGACCCGGCTGTCACAGCAGCTGATCACCAGGGTTTCTGGCTCCTGGGCCGAGGCGAGTTCCTGGAAGCGCTTGCGCTCCGTCGGGAAGCGGCCGGACAGAAAGGAACGGTAGCCGTCGGTCAGCGCGGTTGGGAACATGATGTCTCCTGACAAAGGGAAGATTCCGTCACGGAACGAACAGCCTGAGCACCCTGTTCCACGCTCAAGTTTGTCGCCAATTCAGGATGATCGGGGCCTCCAGAACGTGCCCGGCGACCAAGCGCGCGGCGAGTTCCCCGAGGCCGGCCGGCTCGATACGCGCCTCGGTTGAGAGCAGTTCGGAGACACTCCACCAGCGGGTGCCGTGAAGCGGGTTGTCCTCGGTTTCCATCAGGCGGCTGGTGTCGACGCGGTCGTCGGGGAGCCGCACCAGGAAGTAGCGCTCGCGCGCGTCGCGGGACTGCCGGAACAGGTGGAACGGGCCGTCGCAGGCCGCGACCTGCGGGCCGATCGGGCAGTCGGCGCGGCCGATCTCCTCCGACAGCTCGCGCCGGCAGGCCGTGACGTGGTCCTCGCCGGGCTCCAGCCCGCCGCCGGGCATGAACCAGAATCGCAGCGGCTTGCCGTCCGGCTCGATCGCGTGGACCGATTCGTACTCGATCAGCAGAAGCCGGTCGGCCGGATCGAACACCAGCGCGCGGGCGACGTGGCGGATTCCGAGGGGCTGTGCGCTGGACTGTTCGCTCATGGTCCACGTCGTTAGCAGGATTCCGGCCGCGTGCCTCTTCGAGGGGGCGCCGGCATCCAGATCACCGCCGGCAGGCCGTGCCCGTCGCGCTCCGGCGGGTCGGGCAGGGGGCTCGCGCGTCCGAGGAGGATGTCGCGGGCGACGACGAGGCCGGCCATCGCGTCGAGGTGGTCGTCCGCCCCGACCCCGCGCGGCCGCGCGCCGTGGACCAGCGTCTCCGGCAAACCGGCGGCGACGAGGAGCGCCCGGCGGAGGTCCAGTCCGGCTTGGCGCTGCGGCCCCTTCTTGCCCGCACCGAGCGGCCGGTCGCCGTTGAGGCGGCGGAAGGCGATCTCGGGATGCACCTCGTGCAGGCGCGCCGTCAGCGCGGACCGCGAGTGGAGCAGGTCGTCCACCGCGCGGATGTAGCGGAAGATGTTGAAGCATTGGATCGAGGGCGCGAAGGGTGGCGCGCTGTTGGCCCGCGACAGGGCCTTGGCCGCCGTGTAGTCGTCGGCGAAGATCGCCGCCCGCGGCGGCACCGGGAAGACGCTCGACCGGTTGGCGCCGAGGTAGGCGCGCGCGGCCCGGTCGGCGGCGCGTCCCCCGGCCGTCGCGCGGTTGGGCAGGCCGATCGGCACGTCGATCCCGACCGAGACCGGCGCCTCCGGTCCGTCGAGGCAGGCGGCGACGGTCTTAAACAGGGCCGCCCGGTGACGGCCTGGGTCGTCGAGGTCGAGCAGCACCCCCGCCCAGGCGCCGCGGCAGCCATCGAGTCCCGCGATCCAGCGCGCCATGCCGGCCTCCTTGTCTCGCCGTCCGGGGAACGGTATCGGCGCGTTCGTCTGACCGACCGCCGTGCAAACGAAAAGGGCCGCCATGACCGAGTGTCGTCCGTGAGCGCCGGGCTCCCCGAGGTCGGCATCCGCGGGCTCGATCCGCGGCTGGCGGGCTGGGGCTTTCCCCGCTGGGGCTCGGCGCAGGCCGCCGGCCTCGACCTCCACGCCTGCCTCGACGCGCCCCTCGACCTCGCGCCGCAGGCCGCCCCGGTGCTGATCCCCGCGGGCTTCGCCGTGCTGATCCGCGATCCCGACTGGTGCGGACTCGTCGTCCCCCGGTCCGGCCTCGGCCATCGCGCCGGCCTGGTGCTCGGCAACGGCACCGGGGTGATCGACGCCGACTACGAGGGCCCGCTGATGGTCTCGGCCTGGAACCGCAACCCGAGTGGTGATCCGATCCAGATCGCGCCGGGGGACCGCATCGCGCAACTGGTTTTTACGCGCGTCGCACGGCCGCGCTTGGTGGTCTTCGAGGCGGACGAGACGGCGTCCGGGCGGGGTGGTGGCGGGTTCGGATCGAGTGGGCGGTGATGGACATGCGTGCTTCCCTCCCCGCAAAGGGGGAGGAAAGAGGGGGCCGCCGGTCGCAAACCCAGTTTGTAGGCCTATTCCGCCGCCGCCTTAACCGCGGCGCAGCCCTCTTCGGGAAGCCCAAAACGGCCGATCGTGTCCTGCAGGCGGAGGGCCGCGTTGATCAGCGCCATGTGCGAGAAGCCCTGGGGGGTGTTGCCGCGCTGCTCGCCGGTCTTCGGGTCGATCATCTCGGCGAACAGGCCGACGTCGTTGCCCCGTGCCAGCAGGCGCTCGAACGCGGCCTTGGCCTCGCCGGTGCGGCCGTCCAGCGCCAAGCATCCGACGCGCCAGAACGCGCAGGCCGTGAACGTGCCCTCGTCTCCGGCGAGCCCGTCGTCCATCCGATAGCGGTAGATCAGGTCGCCGACGCCGAGCTCGTCCTCGATCGCGGCGAGCGTCTTGCGCAGGCGCGGGTCGCTCGGGTCGATCGCCCCGAACAGGGCCGCGCGCAGCACCGCCGCGTCGAGGTGGTGCGAGCCGTAGGCGCCGGTGAAGGCCTGGCGCTCCTCGTTCCAGGCCTTCTCCAGGTAGTCGGCGCGGATCTCGGCGGCGATCCGCTCCCAGGTCTCGATCTTCTCCGGCGCCACGCCCTCGATGTTGCGGCCGATCCGGGCGGCGTCGTTCAGCGCCACCCACAGCATCGCCTTGGTGTGGAGCTGCTGGCGCGGGCCCGTGCGCAGCTCCCAGATGCCGTCGTCGGCCGCGTCGCGGCAGGCGATGGCGCGGCGGGTGAGGTTGTCGAGCACCTCCGGCAGGCGATCGTTGACCTTCTCCGGCGGGTCGTAGTCGACCGCTTCGAGGAAGACGCACAGCGCCCGGATCAGCTCGCCGTAGATGTCGTGCTGGTCCTGGCCCTCGGCGGCGTTGCCGACGAGCGGCGGGCCGACGTCGCGCCAGCCCGAGAGGTGGTCGAGCTCCTCCTCCGGCGGCATCGCCTCGGCGATGCCGTAGAGCAGCTTCGTGTCGCGGCCGAAGCTGCCGTCCGCCTCGCGCAGGAAGCGCAGGAACTCGGAGGCTTCGCGTACGTAGCCGAGCATGACGAAGGCGGTGACCGTGAAGGTCGCGTCCCGCATCCAGGTGAAGCGGTAGTCGTAGTTGCGGTTGCCCGGCACCGCCTCGGGCAGGCCGGCGGTGGCGGCTGCGACGATGGCGCCGGTCGGCGAGTAGGTCAGCAGCTTGAGGCAGAGCGCCGAGCGCAGGACCGCGTCGCGATAGGGGCCGTGATAGGTGCAGCGGTCGCTCCAGCGCCGCCAGTAGTCGATGGTGGCCTCGGCGCGGCTCTCGGCGCCGGCGAAGTCGTCGATCGCGGCGCGCTCGCCGTCCTCGCCGTGGGTGAGCACGAGGTAGGCGGTCTCCCCCGCACCGAGGGCGAACCGGCTCTCGGCGATCGCGCCGTCGAGGCTCGGCTCCGGCGCGGCGTTGACGCGCAGCCGCTGCTTGCCCGCCTCGAACAGCACCGTCGCGCCGTCGGCGATGGGGATGCCGTCGCAGCGTGCGTAGTCGAAGGTCGGGCGCACGGTGAAGCGCCCGGCGACGTGGCCGTCGAGGCAGGTGAGCAGGCGGACGAGCCGGCTCTCGCTCTCGCCATCGGGGCCCTCCTCGGGCTCGGGGGTCGGCGGGTTGACCGGCATCACGTCGACGAGCCGGGCACTGCCGGTCTCGGTGACGAAGGTCGTCTCCAGCACGTTGGTCTCGGGCAGGTAGCGCCGCGAGGTCGAGCGCAGGCCCTCGAACGCGATCCGGCAGGAGCCGCCCTTGTCGTCGTCCAGCAGCGCGAGGAACAGGGCCGGGGAGTCGTGCCGCGGCCAGCACAGCCAGTCGACCGAGCCGTCGCGGGCGATCAGCGCGGTCGAGTGGGTGTCGCCGATGACGGCGTAGTCTTCGATGGGTTTATACAAGATGCGTTTCCCGGGGGCTCGACCCGTTCTAACGCGCCGCCCGCCCGGTTCGACCGCGCCCGACGAAATGTCACATAGGTTTATAATGCGGGCTCACGCCCCGGCTTGGAATTCCGCGACGTGCTCGGCGACGATCGCGTCGAACGAGGCGTCGGCGGTGAAGCCGAGCGCGCGCGCGCGGTCGGTGGCGAAGGCTTCGGGCCAGGTCTCGATGATGCGCGCGACCGCGTCGTCGGGGTCGCGGCGGATCAGGGCGACCGCCTTGTCGCCGCCGACCTTGCGCAAGGCCTCGATCTCCTCCGCCACGGTGGCCGACACGCCCGGCAGCGTCAGCGACCGGCGCAGGCCGAGGCGGCCGAAGTCGAGCCCGGCCGCGTGGAGCAGGAAGCCGGTGGCGGCTGAGGGGCTGGCGAACCAGTGCCGCACGGTGTCCGGCACCGGCAGGATCGCCGGCCGGCCGGCCAGCGGCTCGCGGATGATGCCGGAGAAGAAGCCGGACACCGCCTTGTTCGGTTTGCCCGGGCGCACGCAGATCGTCGGCAGCCGTAAGGAGATGCCGTCGAGGAAGCCGCGGCGGGAATAGTCGGCGAGCAGCAATTCGCCCATCGCCTTCTGGGTGCCGTAGGAGGAGGCCGGCGTGACGATCCAGTCGTCGCCGATCACCGGCGGCAGCGGCGGCCCGAACACCGCGAGCGAGGAGGTGAACACCACCTTCGGCCGGTAGCCGTCCGCCGCGTGCGCGCGGCGGATCGCGTCGAGCAGCAGGCGGGTGCCGTCGAGGTTGACCCGGTAGCCGAGTTCGAGGTTCGCCTCCGCCTCGCCCGAGACCACCGCTGCAAGGTGGAACACGATGCCCGGGCGCCCGGCGATGGCGGTGTCCGCCGCCCCCGGAGCTGTGAGGTCGGCGGCCTCGGTGCGGACGGTGCCGGCACAGCCCGCGGGCGCGTCGGGCTGGACCACGTCGATCAGGGTGAGCGCGTCGAGCGGGTGGTCGCCGACGGTGCCCGATGCGACCAGGGCCTTGGTGAGGCGGCGGCCGATCATGCCGGCGGCGCCGAGGATCAGGGCGTGCATGGGAAGCTCCTTGGCTTGCGAGAACGGTTCGGCTCGCCCACCCGCCGACCTCATCCTGAAGGGGACCTGTGGGACGGGCGTGGCGCCCTCACCGCATCAGGTCGAGGGCGCGCAGGAAGAAGTCGCGGCCGCCGAAGTTGCCGGACTTCAGCGCCAGCAGCATCGGGTCGCCGCCGGCGGTGCGCAGAACCGGGACGCCGGCGGCGATCTCGGGCCCGAGCAGGAAGGCCTTCAGCCCGAGGTGGTCGACCACCGCCCCGGAGGTCTCGCCGCCGGCGACGACGAGGCGGCGGACGCCGCGGGCGAAGAGGTCCGCGGCGAGCTGCGCCAGGGCCGCCTCGACGGCGTGGCCGACCGCGGCGACGCCGTGCTTTGCCTGCAATGCGCGCACGGCGTCCGGCGCGGCGCTGCTGGCGATCAGGACCGGGCCGTCGGCGAGGCGCGAGGCGGCCCAGGCGAGGGCCGCCTCGCGTTCGGCGGGGCCGGCCATGAGTTTTTCGATGTCGAGGTGCAGCACGGCCATGTGCGCGGCCGCGGCTTCGATCTGCGCCAGCGTCGCCTGCGAGCAGCTGCCGGCGAGGCACGCGGCGTGGCCGCCGACCGGCTCGCCCGCCATGGCGTCGGCGGCGGGCGCGCCGCGGCCGTCGGCGACGAGCGCGCGGGCGAGGCCGAGGCCGAGGCCCGAGGCGCCGCAGGAGACCCGGTGCCCGAGGGCGGCGCGGCCCAGGATCTCGAGGTCTGACTCGAAGATCGCGTCGGCGATCGCCGCGCCGTGGCCGTCCGCCGCCAGGGCGTCGAGGCGGGCGGCGACGGCCTCAGGCCCCTTTGCCACGGTGGCGATGTCGACGAGCCCGACCGTGCCGGCGCTCTGGCGGGCGAGCACCCGCACGAGATTCGAATCGCGCATCGGGTTGAGGGGATGGTCCTTCAGCGGGCTCTCGGCCAGCAGGGTCGCGCCGACGAAGAGGTGGCCCTGGCAGACGCTGCGCCCGGTCTCGGGGAAGGCGGGCGTGACCAGCGCGATCGGCTCGGCCGCATCCGCCCGAAGGGCGTCGAGCACCGGGCCGATGTTGCCGGCGTCGGTCGAGTCGAACGTCGAGCAGACCTTGAATAGCACGTGGTTCGCGCCGCGGCGGCGGAGCCAGGCGTCGGCCTCGCGCGACCGCGCCACCGCCTCGCCCGGCGCGACGGACCGGCTCTTGAGCGCCACCACCACGGCGTCGACCTCCGGCAGGACGAGGTCGTCGGCCGGCACGCCGATGGTCTGCACCGTGCGCAGGCCCGCCTTGGTCAGGGTGTTGGCGAGGTCGGAGGCGCCGGTATAGTCGTCGGCGACGCAGCCGAGGGCGAGGGCTCGGGAAGGAGACTGCGAAGCGCTCATCGGGCGTTTCCCCGCTGGCCGGCGCGATAGGGCGCGAACCAGCTTAAGCCCTCGACGCTGCCGGCGGCCGGGTTGTACTCGCAGCCGACGAACCCGTCGTAGCCGAGCCGGTCGAGCTCCGCGAACAGGAAGGCGTCGTCGATCTCGCCGGTGCCGGGCTCGTGGCGCGCCGGCACCGAGGCGGTCTGCACGTGCCCGACGATCGGCATCAGCTCGCGCAGGCGCATCGTGACGTCGCCGTGCATGATCTGGCAGTGATACAGGTCGAATTGCAGCTTCAGGTTCGGCAACCCGAGGTCGCGGATCAGCGCCGCCGCCGCCCCGAAGTCGTTCAGGAAGTAGCCCGGCATGTTGCGGCCGTTGATCGGCTCCAGCACCAAATCCCGTCCGGTGCTGCCGACGGCCTCCGCCGCCCAGGCGACGGCGCGGCGGTAGGCGTCGCGCGCGGTCGAATCGTTCGGGTCGGCCAAGCCCGCCATCAGGTGGAGGCGCCCGACGCCGGTGGCCTCGGCGTAGCGGAGCGCTGTGGCGACGCCTTGCTTCAGCTCGTCGAAGCGCTCGGGTAGGGCCGCGAGCCCGCGCTCGCCAGCCTCGAAGTCGCCCGGCGGCAGGTTGAACAGCGCCTGGGTCAGGCCGTGGCGCGCGAGCCGCTCGGCGATCGCGTCGGCCGGATGCGCGTAGGGGAACAGGAACTCGACGGCCCCGAAACCCTGGTCCGCGGCCGCGGCGAAGCGGTCGAGGAAGGGCAGCTCGGTGAACATCAAGGTGAGGTTGGCGGCAAAGCGCGGCATGGTTTCGAACTCTTTCTGCGCCGGTCCCCGACGAGACCGAGCGTTAGATCCCCGGTCGTCCCACCCTTGCCCCTCATCCTGAGGTGCCGGAGCGAAGCGGAGGCCTCGAAGGAGCCCTGCAGGGATGACGGCGGGTTCTGGAGGGCTCCTTCGAGGCCCGCCGAGGCGGGCACCTCAGGATGAGGTGGTGGATCGGACGATCGAACGCCGACGGATGCTCAGCTCTTCGCCCCCGGCAGGGTCGCGCCCGAGACCTGGGCGTAGAGCCGCGCGACGGAGGAATCGTCGTCGCGCCCCATGCCCGAGCCCGAGGCCATCAGGAACATCTGCAGGGCGGCGGCCGCCACCGGCACGGGGTACTTCTCGACGCGGGCCATGTCCTGCACGATGCCGAGGTCCTTGACGAAGATGTCGACCGCGCTCTTCGGGCCGTAGTCGCCGTCGAGCACGTGCGGCATCCGGTTCTCGAACATCCACGAATTGCCGGCCGACTTGGTGATGACCTCGTAGACGCGCGCGAGGTCGAGGCCCTGCTTGGCGGCGAAGCTCATCGCCTCGCACGCCGCGGCGATGTGCACGCCGGCCAGCAGCTGGTTGATCATCTTGAACGCCGCGCCCTGGCCGGCGGCGTCGCCGAGCTCGTAGAGCGTGCCGGCCATCGCATCGAGGGCGGGACGGGCCGCGTCGAAGGCGGCTTGCGTGCCCGAGGCCAGGAAGGTCAGCGCCCCGTTGGCGGCGCGCGCCGCGCCCCCGCTCATCGGCGCGTCGAGGTAGTGGCGGCCGGTCGCCTCGAGGCGGGCGGCGAGGCGCCGGGCGACCGCCGGGTCCATGGTCGCGGAGGAGACGAACACCGCGCCCTCCGGCATCGCCGCCGCGGCGCCGTCCTCGCCGAACAGCACGGTCTCGGTCTGTGCGGCGTTGACGACGACGCAGATGACCACGCCCGCGCCCTCGGCCGCCTCCGCCGGGCTCGTCACGCCGCGCCCGCCGGCCGCCGAGAAGCGGGCGACGGCCTCGTGGTTCACGTCGCAGGCCGCGACCGTGAAGCCGGCGCGCAGCAGCGAGGCCGCCATGCCGAAGCCCATCGAGCCGAGCCCGATCACCGCGGCGTGGCGGGCGGAGGAGGTTGCTGTCATCGCGGATGTCCGGTTGAAGCCTTGGGCGGCGGGTGCCGGGGTCTAGCGGTTCACCAGGCCCTTGGGCGTCACGAAGGTCGCGATCGAACCGAGCACCAGCATCGCGGCGAGCGCGTACATGCCGGTGGCGGTGTTGCCGCTGTAGTCCTTCAGGGCGCCGATCACGTAGGGGCTGGCGAAGCCCGCGAGGTTGCCGACCGAGTTGATCAGCGCGATGCCGGCGGCGGCGCCCGCACCCGAGAGGAAGGCGGTGGGCAGCGACCAGAACAGCGGCGCGCAGGTGAGCACCCCGCCGGCCGCCACCGAGAGCGCCATGATCGCGATCGTGGTGCTGCCGGCGGTGGCCGCGACCACGAAGCCGACGGCGCCGCAGAGCGCCGGCACGATCAAGTGCCAGCGCCGCTCGCGCATCCGGTCGGCGCTGCGTCCGAGCAGGATCATCACGAACACCGCGAACAGGAACGGGATCGCGCTGATGAGGCCGATGTTGAGGTTGCCCTGCACGCCGGTGGATTTCACCAGGGTCGGCATCCAGAAGGTCAGGCCGTACTGGCCGGTGACGAAGCAGAAGTAGATGAAGCTCATGAACCAGACGCGGCCGTTCTTGAACACGGTCGCGATCGAGTGCGGGCTCGTCTCCTTGCCGACGTTGTCGGCGGCGATGTCGCGCTCGATCACCGCCTTCTCGGCGTCGTTCAGCCACTTGGCCTCGGAGGCGCGGTTGTCGAGGTAGAAGAACACCGCGACGCCGACCAGCACCGCCGGCACCGCCTCGATCACGAACATCCACTGCCAGCCGGCCAGGCCGTGTGCGCCGTTGAACGCGTCCATGATCCAGCCCGAGAGCGGGTTGCCGAAGATGCCCGAGACGGGGATCGCCGCCATGAACACGGCGATGACCTTGGCGCGGCGATGGGCCGGGAACCAGGCCGTCGTGTAGAGGATCACGCCCGGGTAGAAGCCGGCCTCGGCGAGCCCGAGCAGGAAGCGCATGATGTAGAAGGTGGTCGCCGAGTTCACGAACAGGAACGCGCCCGAGATGATCCCCCACGTGACCATGATCCGGGCGATCCAGATCCGTGCGCCGACCTTGTGGAGGATCACGTTCGAGGGCACCTCGAACAGGAAGTATCCGATGAAGAACACGCCCGCGCCGAAGCCGTAGACCGTCTCGCTGAAGCCGAGGTCCTGGGACATTTGCAGCTTGGCGAAGCCGACGTTCACCCGGTCGAGGTAGGCGACGACGTAGCAGAGCATCAGGAACGGCACGAGGCGCCAGAACACCTTCGTATAGGTCTGCTCGACCAAGTCCTTCGACGGCACGGCGCTGCCCGGCAGCACGGCGGCTGGTGAACTCATGGCGTCCTCCAAGGCCGACGTCTTGGCGCGTCGGCGTCATGATTGATTCTGCGCCGTGATGCGGCGCTTGGATTCTGCCTAAAGTATTTTGGCAGCGCTGCCAATCGAGTTGCGGGTGACAGCGATGCTCGATATGTCGCTTCTGATCTCGCCGCGCGAAGGGCCACCATGAACCTGCATCGGCGCCTCGTGACGCTGGCGGACGTCGCCCGGGAATCGGGGTTCGGCGAGAGCACCGTCTCGCGGGTGCTGCGCAACCAGGGCTCGTTCTCGAAGCGCACCGCCGACCGCGTGGCCGAGGCGGTGGCCAAGCTCGGCTACGTGCCGAACCGCCTGGCCGGGTCGCTGGCCGGCAACGCGGCGTCGGCCGGCTCGCAGCTCGTCGGCATCGTGATCCCGTCGCTCGCCAACATCGTCTTCCCCGACCTGCTGCGCGGGCTGACGGGGGCGCTCGACCGCACCGGCTTCCAGAGCGTGATCGGCGTCTCCGACTACGATCCCGACCGCGAGGAGGCGCTGGTCGCCGCCCTGCTGTCGTGGCGCCCGGCCGGGCTCGTCCTCACCGGCCTGGAGCACAATCCCGACACCGTGGCGCTGCTGCGCGCCGCCGGCATCCGCGTCGTCGAGATGATCGACACGGACGGGCCGGGCCTCGACCTCGTCGTCGGCTTCTCCAACCGGGCGGTCGGCGAGGCCAGCGCCGCGCATCTGGTGGCGCGGGGCTACCGCCGCATCGGCTATGTCGGCCACGACATCCTTCGGGATCTCAGGGCGGGGAAGCGGCTCGCGGGGTTCGAGGCGGCCCTGCAAGGCACGGGGTACGGGCTGATCGACCGCGAGATCGTCGCCGAACCGTCCTCCGCTACGGCGGGGCGGGCGGCGCTCGACCGGCTGCTCGACCGCACGCCGGACCTCGACGCCGTGTACTTCTCCAACGACGACATGGCGCTCGGCGGCTACTTCTGCTGCCTGGCGCGCGGGTGGTCGATCCCGCACCGGCTCGCGCTGTTCGGCTACAACGGCCTCGACATCACCGCGGCGATGCCGCAGCCGCTCTCGACGATCCGCACGCCGCGGCTGCGGATCGGCGAAATCGCCGCCGAGCGTCTGGCGGCGGGCGGACCGGCCGAGACGATCGACCTCGGCTTCGCGCTGGTCGCGGGCGCGACCGCATGAGGGATCGGGCATGAGGGATCGGGCATGAGCGAGTCGAAGCAGCGCGAGGACATCTGCCGCCACGGGCGCTCGCTGTTCGAGCGCGGCCTGACGCCCGGCTCCTCGGGCAACATCTCCCTGCGCCTGCCCGACGGCGGCTGGCTGGTGACGCCGACCAACGTCTCGCTCGGCTTCCTCGACCCGGCCCGGATCTCGCGCCTCGACGCCGCGGGTCGGGTGGTCTCCGGCGACAAGCCGACCAAGGAGATCCCGCTGCACACCGCGCTCTACGAGAGCCGCGCCGAGGCTCGCGCCATCGTCCACCTGCACTCGACCCACGCGGTGGCGGTGTCGATGCTGCCCGAGATCGACCCGAAGGCGGTGCTGCCGCCGCTGACGCCGTACTACCTGATGCGCACCGGCGGCACGGCCCTCGTGCCGTACTACCGCCCCGGCGATCCGGCGGTGGCCGATGCGATCCGGGGTCTGGCGGGGAAGTACGCCTCCGTGCTGCTCGCCAACCACGGCCCGGTGGTGGCCGGCGAGAGCCTGGAGGCCGCCGTCTTCGCCACCGAGGAGCTGGAGGAGACGGCCAAGCTCTACCTGCTCCTGCGCAACCTCAATCCGCGCCAGCTCAGCCCGGCCCAGGTCGCCGACCTGGTCTCGCATTTCGGGCTGACGCTGCCGGAGCATGATGGGCACGCGCACGGCTGTTCATGATTTTCACGCCATCCCCGTCATTCCGGCTCCGCTGCGCGGCCCCGGAATGGCGGGGTGGTGTTTCAAAGCCCCGTCCAGCCCGTAAGCGTCGGATAGAGCTCCGACCATTCGGGATTGAAGTCCTCGATGAGTCGGACCTTCCAGTCGCGCCGCCACTTCTTGAGCGCCTTCTCGCGGTCGATCGCGTCGACGATCCGATCGTAGAATTCGTACCAAACGAGGCGATTCACGTCGTAGGTCGCAGTGAACCCGCGATATCTCTTCGTCCTGTGCTCATGAACACGACGCGCAAGGTCGTTTGTCACGCCCAGGTAGAGGGTGCCATGCCGACGGCTGGCAAGCAGGTATACGGCACTCGGCAGGTCCGACGACGGTATCGGTTTCGATGCTCAAGAGCAGTATCGCGAACATCTCAATCCTTCGAGAGCATCCCGCGCCCGATGGAGAACACCCGCCCTTCGCCCAGCAAGTGCGCGGTGAAGTCCTTGGAAAACAGCGGCTCGAACGCCGCGTCGCGGACGTTGAGGCCGCCGGCGTAGGCGCCGAAGGCCGGCATCACCAGGCGGGTTCCGTCGGTGACGAAGCAGCGGCGGCGCACCGCCCGGCCGCGCATCGCGACCTTGCCGCACGGGTGGAGGTGGCCGGCGACCTCGCCGGGCGCCGCGCCCGGGGTCGGCTCGTGGCGCAGCGTCAGGCCGCCGAGCCGCAGCACGTCGGCGTAGCGCCCGCCGACGCCCTCGCTCACCGCGGCGTCGTGGTTGCCGGCGATCCAGACCCAGTCGCGGCCCTGCTGCAGCGCCGCGACCATCGCCCGGTCGCCCGGCTCCATCCGCTCCGGCCCGCGCGCGTCGTGGAAGCTGTCCCCCAAGGCCACGATGCAGGCCGGGTCGAAGCGGGCCACGGCCTCGTGCAGGCAGGCCAGGGTCTCGCGGGTGTCGTAAGGCGGCAAGAACTGGCCGGTGCGGGCCGCATACGCCGAGCCCTTCTCCAGGTGGAGATCGGACACGATCAGGGTGCGGTGCGCGGGCGCCCACAGGCCGCCGCACAGGTCGAGGGTGAGAACCTCGCCGGCGAGCGTCAGGCCGGGGGATTTTTGAGTCTTCTCGAGTCTCAGGCCGAGCGCCAAGATGGTGTCCTCGTCGGTGGGGAAGGGGGCCGTCACCCCAGCGCCTCTTCGAGAAGCTGGGCCTCGGCCTCGGCCAGGATCTCGTCGGCGCCCTCGCCGTAGACCCGTTCCCGCCCGATCTCCAGCATCACGGAGACCGAAAGCGGCGAGACGCGGTCGAGGGCCTTGTGGGTGATTCGCCCCTGGATGCGCTCCAACATCATGCCGAGCCGCCTCACGTCGAGGAGTCCGGTTGCCGCATCCTGGCGCGCGGCGCGCATCAGCAGGTGGTCGGGCTGGTGCTTGCGCAGCACGTCGTAGATCAGGTCGGTGGAGATCGTCACCTGCCGCCCGGTCTTCTTCAGCCCGGGATGGCGGCGCTCGATCAGCCCGGCGATGACCGCGCATTGGCGGAAGGTGCGCTTCATCATCGAGGATTCGTCGAGCCACGCTTCGAGGTCGTCGCCGAGCATGTCCTGCGCGAACAGGTCTTCGAGGAAGCGGGGCTCCAGCGCGATCCGCTCGGAGAGGTCGCGGGTCATGAAGATCGCGATGCCGTAATCGTTGGCGGCGAAGCCCAGCGGCCGCAGGCGGGCGCGCTCCAGCCGCCGCGTCAGCAGCATGCCGAGCGTCTGGTGCGCGAGCCGGCCCTCGAACGGGAAGGCCGTGAGGTAGTGGCGCCCCGCCCGCGGGAAGGTCTCGACCAGGAGGTCGCGCTCGCCCGGCAGCAGCGACCGGCTGCGCTGGAGCAGCAGGTAGTCGGCGACCTGCCGCGGCAGCCGGTCCCACTCGAACGGGTCGGCGATGATCGCGCGCACGCGCGCAGCGAGGTAGGTCGAGAGCGGGAACTTCGAGCCGGCATAGGAGGGGATCGCCGGGTCGGTGCCGGGCCCGGCGCGGGTGGCCATCGCCTCGTCCTCGGCCAAGCCCTCGAAGCGCAGGACCTCGCCGGCGAACAGGAAGGTGTCGCCCGGCGTGAGGGTGTCGGCGAAATCCTCCTCGATCTCGCCGAGCACCCGGCCGGTCTTCGGCAGCACCGTGCCGGGCTTGCCGCGCAGCGAGCGGGCGAGCCGGACCTTCACCTTCGCCGCCTCGACGATGGTGCCGACGTTCATCCGGTAAGCTTGCGCGACGCGCGCGTCGCGCACCCGCCACAGGCCGTCCGGCCCGCGCAGGATCTTGGCGAAGCGCTCGTAGGCGCGCAGCGCGTAGCCGCCGGTGGCGACGTAGTCGACGACCGCCTCGAAATCCTCCCAGGACAGGGTCGCGTAGGGGGCGGCCGAGATCACCTCGTCGTAGAGCGCCACCGGGTCGAACGCGTCGGCGCAGGCCATGCCGAGCACATGCTGGGCGAGCACGTCCGGCGCGCCGAGGCGGGCGTCGGGCGTGTCCTGCGCCGCCTCCTCGACGGCATCGAGCGCCGCCCGGCATTCGAGGATCTCGAAGCGGTTGCCGGGGACGAGGTAGGCCTTCGACGGCTCGTCCATGCGGTGGTTGGCGCGCCCGATCCGCTGCATGATCCGGCTCGCGCCCTTCGGCGCGCCGACGTTGATCACGAGGTCGACGTCGCCCCAGTCGATGCCGAGGTCGAGCGTCGCGGTGCAGACGATGGCGCGAAGCGAGCCCGCCGCCATCGCCGCCTCGACGCGGCGGCGCTGGGTGGCGTCGAGCGAGCCGTGGTGGAGGGCGATCGGCAGCACGTCGTCGTTGAGGCGCCACAGCTCCTGGAAGGTGTACTCCGCCTGGAGACGGGTGTTGACGAAGACAAGCACCGTGCGGTGCGCCCGGATCAGGTCGTAGATCGCCGGCATGGAATGCCAGGCCGTGTGCCCGGCGAGCGGCAGGGTCTTGCCGATGTCGAGCAGGTGCAGGTTCGGCGCGGCCCCGCCGCGCACGACGACGAGGTCGGCCATGGGGCTCGACGCGCTCCCTCTCCCAGGAGGAGAGGGTTGGGGTGAGGGGCGTGCCGTATCCGGAGGGGCCACGCCCCTCATCCTTGCCTTCTCCCCCTGGGAGAAGGGACCTGCGCCGTCACCGGTATCCGGGTCCGATTCGGAGAGCGCGTTCTGCGGCACGAGATACTGCCGCAGCGCGTCCGGCTCGCGCACCGTCGCCGACAGGCCGATCGCGGCGAGGCCGGGGCTGAGCCGGTGCAAGCGGGCCAGCGCGAGCGACAGCAGGTCGCCGCGCTTCGAGGTGACCAGGGCGTGGAGCTCGTCCAGCACCACGCAGCGCAGCTGGGAGAAGAAGTCCGCCGCCTCCCGGTGCGCGATGAGGAGGGCGAGCTGCTCCGGCGTGGTGAGCAGGATGTCCGGCGGGCGCTCGATCTGGCGGGTGCGCTTGTGCGCCGGGGTGTCGCCGGTGCGGGTCTCGATCCGCAGCGACAGGCCGATGCCCTCCACCGGTGCCTCGAGGTTGCGCGCGATGTCGACCGCAAGCGCCTTCAGCGGCGAGATGTAGAGCGTGTGGAGTTTTCGCTCGGACGGCTTCGCCCGGCTCTCCGACAGGGCGACGAGGCTCGGCAGGAAGCCGGCGAGCGTCTTGCCGGCGCCGGTCGGGGCCACGAGCAGCGCCGAGCGGCCGGCGCCCGCGATGCGCAGCAGCTCGAGCTGGTGCGGCCGCGGCGTCCAGCCCCGCGCGGAAAACCACGCGGCGAAGGCCGGCGGCAGGACGCCCGTGTCGTCCGTTTTCCCAGGCCCCTTGCGCCCGCTCAGGCGAGCGCCATCAGGAAGCGGTCGATCAGCTCCAGCGCCCGCTCGGACATCGCGCCGGGGTAGCGGATGAAGACGTGGCAGCCACCGGCATAGACCGCCGTGTGGCCGCCGTTGCCGGCCGCGGCCCAGCGGCCGGACATGTAGAGCGTGTCGTCGAGCAGCGGGTCGCAGGTGCCGACGGTGAATAGCGCCGGCGGCAGGCCCTTGAGGTCGGCGTAGATCGGCGAGACGTCCGGCCGGCGCCGGTCGATGCCGTCGCGGACGTAGCCGTTGGCGAAGGCGGTCAGGTCGGTGGTGTTGCAGACAAGACGCTCGTCGCCCCAGTTGCGCACCGACGGGGTCAGCCCGAGGTCGAAGAAGCCGGCGTTGAGGTTCGCGCCGCGGAACGCGCGCGGCAGCGCGTGCCGGTCGCGCAGGCGCAGCAGCACCATCACCGCGAGGTGCGCCCCGACCGATTCGCCGCCGATCGTCAGCGCCGTGACGCCGAACTCGGCCTTGCCCGGCCCCGCGAGCCAGAGCGCGGCCGCCTCGCAATCGAGGAGGGCGGCTGGATAAGGATGCTCGGGGGCGAGGCGGTAATCGACCGAGAGGCAGATGAAGCCGCAGGTGTCGGCGATCCGCTCCAGCCACGGGTCCTGCTCGTCGGCCGAGCCCCAGACCCAGCCGCCGCGATGGATGTGCAGGTAGGCCCCGCGCAGCTTCACGCCGGCCCGCGGGCGGATCACCCGCAGGTCGAGAGGGCCGCCGGGGCCCTCGATCGTCATCGTCTCGGCGCGGGTGCTGCGCGGCATCGCCGGCGAGGCGGGCGTGCCGGCGCGGCGCCGGGCGCGCACCTCGGCGATCGGCAGCGACCACGGGTCGGCCTGCGCCGCGTGCGCGGCGACGATCTCGGCGTTGAGCCGCTTGGTCTCCGGATCGATCGTCGCCGGGTCGAACAAGGCGTGGTCGATCATGGGGCGTTTCGTCTCTTTACGCGTCTCTTGGGGCAACGCGGCGCGCGGGCGGAGGGCGTCGGCGAATCCCGCGCGCATCTTGGCGCGCCGGGGCCGCATTGCCATCTCGTCCCGGGCAGCGAAACCGCCTAACGCCCGAACCACCATCCGGTTTCGCCGCCGGTGTGGTGCATCCGTCACGGTTCCGCCGGCTTCGGGCGGTTGGAAGGGCGTCGTCCTCCGAGGAATGTCGATGATCGTCGAGCACGACCCCCGCCGCCAGGGTCAGAACCATACGGGTGCGTCCTACCGCGAGGCGCCGGGTTATCGCGCCTCGGCTTTGCGCCGCTTCCTCGGCGGGTCGCCGGCCGCGGTGTTCCTGCGGCTGCTGTTCCTGTCGGTGCTCGTCGGCGCCTTCATGGCGATGCTCGGGCTCACGCCCGCGCGCCTGTTCTGGCAGGTCTACGACTCGGCCCGCGCGCTCGTCGACCTCGGCCTCGCCACGTTCCACGATTTCGGCGGGTGGATCCTGGCCGGCGCCATCGTGGTGGTTCCGCTCTGGCTGATCTCGCGTCTGTTCGCGGTCTCGCGGTAACCCCACCGCGATCGGGAGCCCGCGTGACCCCACCCCTTCCCATCACCGGGCGGCGCGTCCTCGCGCTCGCCCTGCCGATGACCATCGCCAACGTCACGACGCCGATGCTGGGCTTCGTCGGCGCCACGGTGATCGGGCGGTTGGGCGACGCCGCCCTGCTCGGGGCGATCGCGCTCGGCGCCGTCATCTTCGACGCGCTGTTCTGGTCGTTCGGCGCCCTGCGGATGGCGACCGCCGGCCTCACCGCGCAGGCGGTCGGCGCCCGCGACGCCGCGGAGGTTGACCGGACGCTGGCGCGCGCCCTCGCGGCCGGCCTCGTCGCGGGGATCGTCCTCGTCGTCCTGCAGGGGCCGATCGCGGCGGCGGCCTTCCGGATCACCGGCGCGAGCCCCGCGGTGATCGCCGGGCTCGCCACCTACGTCCACATCCGCATCCTCTCGGCGCCGTTCGCGCTGGCGAACTACGCCGTGCTCGGCTCGGTGCTCGGCCGCGGGCGCACCGATCTCGGCCTGCTGCTGCAGGTGGCGATCAACGTCGTGAACATCGGCCTGACGCTGGCCCTGGTGCTCGGCCTCGACCTGAGCCTGGCCGGCGCCGCCCTCGCCACGGTGATCGCGGAAGCCGCCGGCCTGGCTCTCGGCCTCGTGATCCTGGTGCGCCTCGGCTCGAAGCCCTGGCGGGTGCCGTGGTCCGAGATCCGAGACCCCGTCGCCCTGAAGCGGACGCTCGCGGTCAACGGCGACGTGATCGTGCGGACGCTGGCGCTCGTGTCGGGCATCGTGCTGTTCTCGGCGCTCGGCGCACGCCAGGGCGACGCGGTGCTCGCGGCCAACGCGGTGTTGTGGAATCTCTTTCTGATCGGCGGGTTCTTCCTCGACGGCTTCGCCACGGCCGCCGAGGCCCTGTGCGGGCAGGCGGTGGGCGGGCGCGACGCCGGCGGGTTCCGCAAGGCGTCGGCGCTGTCGCTGGGCTGGTGCCTCGGCTTCGGCCTCGGCGTGAGCCTGCTGGCGCTGGTCGGCGGCCACGCCTTCATCGACTTCGTCACCACGAGCGAGCCGGTGCGCGCGGTGGCGCGGCGCTACCTGCCGCTGGCGGCGGCCGCCCCCTTCGTCGCGGCGCTGCCCTTCGCCTACGACGGCATCTACATCGGCGCGACCTGGACGCGGGCGATGCGCAACCTGATGCTGGCCGCGCTCGCCGCCTATTGCGCCACCCTGGTCCTCGTCCAGGGGCTGCAGCTCGGCAATGCCGGCCTGTGGCTGGCCTTCCTGAGCTTCCTCGGCGCGCGCGGCATCGGGCAGGCCCTGGCCTATCCGGGCCTCGCCCGGCGGACGTTTTCGCCCGACCGCGCCTGAAACTGCGTCTGAGCTTACCGCCTCAGCGTGGGTCCTTCCACGTGGTCGGCGCGGCGGGGGCCGGCGGCAGCGCCTCGACCCGGCGCTGAACGCTGCGCCGGGCCGGCGCCTCCGCGCGCCGGTGGCGGACGAGGCGGGCGCGCCGCATCCGCGGGCGCCGGGCGCTCTCGGTCGAGGAGCCGACGACGCCCCCGATCACCGCGCCCGCCACCGCCCCGATCGGGCCGCCGACGAGGGCGCCCGCAACCGCGCCGGAGCCGACGCCGACCACCGTGTTGCTGGCGGCAGAGGCGGCGCCGGGCAGGGCGAGGCTGGAGGCCAGCATCAGTCCGAAAAGCGTGCGTCGCAGCATGGGGATGACCTTCGAAATCCGTGGCGTTTCCCCGCCCTTGGCCGCGGAAGGTGACCAAAGCGGGGCTCCGACGTTGCGCGGACGGCACGGTGCCTCCGGTTTCGATCGCGGCGGATTCTCGGAGTTTCGTCGCCGCGGCCCCTGGCAAGGCGAGTGCATTGCGGTAGGGTCGCGCACTTTTCTACGGGGTGACTCGCCGAATGTCCGATCTCCGCCTCCGCCGCAGCGTCCTCTACATGCCGGGCTCGAACCAGCGTGCGCTCGACAAGGCCAAGACCCTGCCGGCCGACTGCCTGATCCTCGACCTGGAGGATGCGGTCTCCATGGAGGAGAAGGACCTCGCCCGCGAGCAGGTCTGCGCCGCGGTCAAGAGCGGCGAATACGGCGACCGCGAGCTGATCATCCGCGTCAACGCCCCCCAGACGCCGTGGGGCGAGAAGGACCTGCGCGCCGCGATCGAGGCGCGGCCCGATGCGATCCTGATGCCGAAGGTGTCCTCGCCGGCCGTGCTGGAGAGCATCGCCGACCACCTCGAGGCCCTCGACGCGCCGGACGGCATCGCCGTCTGGGCGATGATCGAGACGCCGGCCGCGATCCTGAACATCCAGGACATCGCCCGCGCCAGCCGCGACCGGCGTACCCGGCTCACCTGTTTCGTGCTCGGCACCAACGACCTCGCCAAGGACACCTGGGCCCAGCTCGTTCCCGGCCGCGTGCCGATGCTGCCGTGGATGATGTTCACCCTCGCCGCCGCCCGCGCCTCCGGGCTCGCGATCCTCGACGGCGTCTGGAACGACATCGGCGACGTCGAGGGCTGCCGCGCCGAGTGCCGCCAGGCGCGCGACCTCGGCTTCGACGGCAAGACGCTGATCCACCCGAACCAGCTCGAGCCGGCCAACACCTCCTTCGCCCCGACCGAGGAGGAGGTGCGCCGCGCCCGCCTCGTGCTCGAAGCCTTCGACCGGCCCGAGAACGCCAAGCGCGCGGCGATCAAGGTCGAGAACCGCATGTACGAGCGCCAGCACGTCGGCATGGCCAAGCGCGCGGTGACGTGGTCCGAGGCGATCAAGGCCAAGGGGCAATAGCAACAAGGGCCAGTAGCGCCGAGGGCCGGTCGGTCGGAAGCGCGTCGCGCGGGGGCGCCGTTCGGCCTCGTCCCGTCATGGCCGTCGGCTGCGGCGCGCGCCCTCGTCCCTCGTCTCCCACAAGGAGGTTCTCATCGCTCAGACGACGATCACGCCCCCGCCACGGCGCCTGCGCGCGCTGGTGGGCCTCGTGGCGGCCACGGTGCTGCTGCCGTTCCTCGTGATGCTGCTCGGCCTCTGGGAGGGCAGGCGCGCCGACGACGACTGGGCCGCGTTCGCGGCCGAGCATCGCCACCTCTCCGCGATCGTCGCCGACCTGGAGGCGCGGACGCCGCGCGACGGGCGCGTCGACTACACC
Organism: Methylobacterium sp. WL8; assembly: GCF_008040045.1. Taxonomy (NCBI): domain Bacteria; kingdom Pseudomonadati; phylum Pseudomonadota; class Alphaproteobacteria; order Hyphomicrobiales; family Methylobacteriaceae; genus Methylobacterium; species Methylobacterium sp. WL8. The sequence continues at coordinate 145,067 of NZ_VRVF01000002.1, forward strand.
CTGCAGTTCCGCAAGGGCGGCCAGACCTACGGCGGCCCCCTCGCCCTGGACAAGGCGCGCGACGCGCGCGGCGAGGTCGCGACCATGACCACGCTAATGGATTGGCGCCGCAGCCTGCCGCCGGTTGTGGTCGTGGGCGGCGGGCTCGCGGCGGCGCTCTCGATCCTGGTGCTGCTCGCCGGAGCCGTCCTCGGGCTGGTGGGGCGCACCTCGCGCGACGCGCTCGTGGGCGGGTTCTCCCTGGTGCGCAAACTCCTGCCGGCGGCGCTGGCGCTGCAGATCGTGGCGGCCACCGCCGGGTTCGTCGCCGCCGTGATCTTCGAGGCGGGGATGCTCGCCCAGTCCGGCTTCGACGGCGGCGCGCTGAAGCTGCTCGGCGTCGCCGCCGTGGCGGTCGGCGCGACCGTGATCGCGGCGGCGAGCACCCTGTGGGGCCTGCGCCGCGCGCTCGCCGCCTTCGAGCCCGACCCGCTGCCGATCCTCGGCCGCCCGGTCTCGGCCGCGGAGGCGCCGGGGCTGTGGCGCCTCACCGAGGGGCTCGCCGACCGCCTCGGCGCGCTCAAGCCCGAAGCCGTCGTGGTCGGCCTCACCGGTGGATTCTTCGTCAGCGCCGGCCCCGCCCTGCTGCAGCCCGGCGGCGAGCGCCTGGCCGGCCGGATCCTCTACCTGCCGCTGCCCTACCTCGCCCTGATGCGGGGCGACGAGGTCGCGGCGATCATCGGCCACGAGCTCGCCCACTATGCCGGCGGCGACACCGCCTACAGCCAGCGCTTCCTGCCGATCTATGCCGGCGTCGGGCGCTCCCTCGACGCGGTCGCGGCCGGCCACCAGGGCTCGCTCGGCCTGCTCGGCCCGTCCCTGCGCCTCGGCGTGTTCGTGATGGAGCGCTTCCACCTCGCCGTGCGCCATTGGAGCCGGGCGCGCGAGTTCGCGGCGGACGCTGCCGGCGCCGGCTTGACCACGGCCGAGGCCTCGGCGCGGGCGCTGCTGCGCACCGGTGCCGTGCAGCCGCGCATCGCCGAGACCCTGGACGCCGCCGCCGAGGCGCCGGCTTACGCGCCCTCAAACCTCGTCGCCGCCGTGCTCGACCGCGCGGTCGCGCAGGGGCTCGACGACCCGGCCGCCCACCTGGAGGCGGAGCAGGCCCACCCGACCGACACCCACCCGCCGACCCGCGAGCGCGTGGCGGCGCTCGGCGTGCCGCTCGGGCCCGACCTGCTCGCCCTGGCCGCGACGGCGCCGCCCGCGCACGCCCTCGGTCAGCTCGGCGCCTACTTCGCCGACCCGGCCGGCCTGTGCCGGGCGGCGACGGCCGACTTCCTCGGCGTGGTCCGCGAGCACGAGGCGGCCGTGCGGGCCGACCTGGAGACGGCGGCGGCAGGCGTCGCCGCCGAGGACCAGGTGCTGCGCGACAACAGCCGCCCCGGCGCCTTCGTGCTCGTCGGCGCGGCCGTCCTGTTCGGCCTCGCGGCGCTCGGCCTCGCGATCTTCGGCTTCCCGAGTCTCTCGGCGCGGGAGGCCGGCTACTTCGCGGTCGTCGTGCTCGTGCTCGGCGCGATCCTCGGGGCTTTGGGCGGCTACCGGCTCTGGCGCGGCGAGCGGGTCACCCTGATCCTGCGCCCCGACGGGCTGGAGGTGCCGGGGCTCGATCGGTCTATCGCCTGGGAGGCGATCGCCGACCTCGACATCAGCGTGAACCAGACCGGCATCGCCACGCGCCTGCTGCTGCCGCCGGAGGCGCCGTTCCCGGTCCGCGTGCCCGGCGGGCGCGGCGTGAAGCTCGACGCCAAGCGCCGCATCGTCACCTTCGCCCTCGGCCTGCCCCGCCGGACGACGCCGCAGGACTTCGCCGACCTGCTCGGCCGCTACCAGGTCGCGGCGCAGGCGCGTCACCTCCTGGCCCAGGCCGAAGCCGCCCGATCCGAAACCCGGACCCTTTGAGGCTCGATGACCGCATCGCCCGACCGCACCGGCCCCTCGACCGGCCCTGCCACGAACGCTTCGCAGGCCCCCCTGCGGCTGCCGCCGGCCAGCGGCGGCTGGCGACAGACCCTTTGGGTCCTGCTCGGCGTCGCCGGCTTGTGCGGCGTCCTGGTGGCCTGCGCCCTCTATACGGCGCCGGCGGTGCTGTCGGATTGGCAGGTGCGCGAGGCGGCCCAACCCGTCCCCGACGCGCGGGTGAGCGACGGGCGGTGCAGCACCAAGCTGGTCGTCCACATCTGCGACGCGACCCTGAGCCTGTCCACGCCCAAGGGCGCGGTGACGCGCCGGGTGAACTACGTGTTCACGGGCGTGCACCTCGGCGATGACAGCATCAGCGTCATGGCCGACCCGGCCCGCCCCGACCTCGTCACCACCGATCTCGGCCTCGACCGCCTGGTGAACCGCACCATCACCCTCGTGGTCGTGCTCCTGGCGACGTTCGCCACCATCGTGGCGGCGCTCGCCGCGCTCGTCCGCAACCGGCGCGCGGGGGCCTGACGGCGACGGCCGGCGACGGCCCGTCCGTTCACGCGGCCGCCGGCCGGTCCGCTGCCGTGCAGTGGAACGCCACCGTCTCGTAGGGGTAGCGGACGCTGTCACGCCCGGCCAGCTCCGGCGTGGCGGCGATCAGCGCCCGCACCGCGGCGGCCACGGCCGCCCTTTCGTCGGTGGGCAGGGCGGCGATGAAGCTTACCGAGAGCGCGCGGCCGACGACCACGTCCTCGGCCGGCCCTTCGTGGTGGTGGGGCAGGCGCCGCTCGTGCAGGGGCCCGAAGCCCGCGGCCGGGAACGCCGCGCGCCAGGCTCCCGTACGATAGCGCGGCGTGTCGTCCTCGTAGGCGTCGACGATCCGCGTCAGGTCCGCGACCCAGGGCACGGATTCGTCGCGCACGTTCCAGACCAGCCCGAGCGTGCCGCCGGGGCGCAGCACGCGGCGGATCTCGGCGAGCGCCGCCGCTGTGGCGAACCAGTGGAAGGACTGCGCGCAGACCACCGCGTCGACCGCGCCGTCGGCGAGCGGGATCGCCTCCGCATGGCCGGGATGCGCTTCGACGCCGGGATTGCACTGGACGAGTCGCGCCCGCATGGCGGCGACCGGCTCGGCGGCGACGACGCGGGCGCCGGTCTCCGTCAGGCGCGGGGTGAACTTGCCGGTCCCCGCGCCGAGGTCGAGCACGGTGCGCCCGGGACCGAGCCGAAGGTCGCCGCGCAGCCAGCCGTCCAGCGCCGGCGGATAATCCGGTCGGCCGCTGACGTAGGTGTCGGCCTGGGCGGCATAGCCGGCCGCGGCCGAGCGGTGGATCGTCTCCATCCCGAGCCCTCGAATTCTTCGAACACAGCCCACCGGACGTGTCGCCCCGGGAGCGTGCGTCAAGCCGGGTCGGCCTCCGCGGCGGCGACCAAGGCGGCGCCGTCCTCGGTCAGCGCATAGTGGGCGCGGCTCGACCGGGCGTCGCGCCGGCCGACCGCGACGAGGCCCGCCTCGTCCAGGGCGGCGACGGCGCGCAGGGCGTGGGCGTGGGCGACGTCGAAGGCCTTGGCGAGGCTGCGGCTGTCGGCGACCGCGCCGACGAAGGCCGCCGCCAGTAAGACCGCCTCGATCGGTTCGAGGCCGGGCCGCCGCCGCGCGACCGCCTCGACCAGCGTGAGGAACGCCGTCTCGTCGGCCGCGCTCACGTCGTCGGCCGTGCTCAAGCCGCCGCGGCCGCCACCGTCCGCGGGCACACGGTGACCAGAACCGACTTCGAGGTCGGCGTGTCGCTCTCGGCGCCGAAGGTCGAGAGCGGCACCAGCACGTTGAGCTCGGGGTAGTAGCCGGCCAGGCTCCCGCGCGGCATGTCGAACGGCACCAGGCGGAAATCCTCGGCGATGCGCGACGTACCGTCCGCGTGCAGGCCGACCACGTCGACCCGCTCACCGAAGCTTTGGCGCAGGGCGACGAGGTCGTCGGGGTGGCAGAAGATCACCCGGCGCTCGCCGTAGACGCCGCGGTAGCGGTCGTCGAGGCCGTAGATCGTGGTGTTGTACTGGTCGTGGCTGCGGAAGGTCTGCAGCACGAAGGTGTTGTCGGCCCCCGCTGCGACTTGGTGCTCGGTGGCCGCGGGCAGCGCGTCCGCCGAGAAGTTCGCGCGGCCGGTGGCGGTCTCGAACACGCGCTCGGCGGCGAGGTTGCGCAGCATGAAGCCGCGCGGGCGCCGGACTCGGACGTTGTAGCCGGCAAACCCCGGTACCGTGCGCTCGATCCGGTCGCGGATGCGGTCGTAATCCTCGGCCATCGCCGCCCAGTCGATCCGGTCTGAGCCGACGGTGGCCGCCGCCATGCCCGCGATGATCGCGATCTCCGAGCGCAGCTCCTTCGAGGCCGGCTTGTTGATGCCGCCCGAGCCGTGGACCATGCTCATCGAATCCTCGACGGTCACGATCTGGGTCTTGCCGGCGGCGTTCCGGTCGATCTCGGTGCGCCCGAGGCAGGGCAGCACGTAGCCGACCCGGCCCGGCACGAGGTGCGAGTGGTTCAGCTTCGTCGCGATGTGGACGGTGAGCTCGCAGGAGGCCAGCGCCTTGGCCACCAGGGCCGTGTCCGGCGTGGCGCGGGCGAAGTTGCCGCCCAGCCCGATGAAGGCCTTCGCCGTGCCGTCGAGCATCGCGCCGATGGCGGCCAGCACGTTGTGACCGTGCCGGCGCGGGGCGGCGAAGCCGAACTCCCGCTCCAGCGCGTCGAGGAAGGCGGCCGGCGGCTTCTCGTTGATGCCGACCGTGCGGTCGCCCTGGACGTTCGAGTGGCCGCGCACCGGGCAGAGGCCGGCGCCCGGGCGGCCGATGTTGCCGCGCAAGAACATCAGGTTGGCGATCTCGCGCACCGTCGCCACCGAGTGGCGGTGCTGCGTCACGCCCATCGCCCAGGTCGCGATCGACTTCGACGAGGTGATGTAGATCTCCGCCACCTCTTCGAGGATGGCGCGCGACAGGCCGGACTGGTCCTCGATCGCGTCCCAGCCGGTCGCGTCGGCCGCCGCGCGGTAGGCGGCGAGCCCTTCGGTGTGGCTGGCCAGGAAGGCGCGGTCGAGCACCGAGGGACGGCCGGCGACGAGGGCCGCGTCGTCGGCGGCGAAGACCGCCTTGGCGATGCCGCGGAAGGCGGCCATGTCGCCGCCGAGCCGCGGCTGCAGGTAGTGGCTCGCGATCGGCCGGCTCGCGCCGCGCAGCATCTCGACGGTGTTCTGCGGGTCGGCGAAGCGCTCCAGCCCGCGCTCGCGCACGGGGTTGAACACCACCACCTTGGCGCCGCGCTCGGCGGCCTTGCGCAGGTCGGCGAGCATGCGCGGGTGGTTGGTTCCGGGGTTCTGCCCGACGACGAAGATCGCGTCCGCCTTCTCGAAATCCTCCAGCAGCACCGTGCCCTTGCCGACGCCGATGGCGTGCGCGAGCCCGATGCCGCTGGCCTCGTGGCACATGTTCGAGCAGTCGGGGAAGTTGTTGGTGCCGTAGGCCCGGGCGAACAGCTGGTAGAGGTAGGCCGCCTCGTTCGAGGCGCGGCCGGAGGTGTAGAACTCGGCCTGGTCCGGGTGGTCGAGGCCGCGGAGCGTCGCGCCGATCTCGGCGAAGGCCGCGTCCCACGACACCGCGACGTAGCGGTCGCTGGCTGCGTCGTAGCGCATCGGATGGGTGAGGCGGCCCTCGCCCTCGAGGGCGTAGTCGCTCCAGCCGCGCAGCTCGCTCACGGTGTGGCGGGCGAAGAACTTCGGCGGGGTGCGCTTGTCGGTGGCCTCCCACGAGACCGCCTTCACGCCGTTCTCGCAGAACTCGAACGACGACCCGTGTTCCGGGTCGCCCCAAGCGCAGCCGGGGCAGTCGAACCCGTCCGGCTGGTTCGCCTTCAGCAGGGCGCGGGCGCCCGAGAGCGGGGAGCGGCTGCCGAGGAGGTGCTTGCCGCAGCTCTTCAGCGCGCCCCAGCCACCGGCGGCCGAGGAACGCTTGGGCGTGCTGACGGGGTCGGTCATGACGAGGCCTGGATCGAGGTTCGCGCGTGGCGATCACGCACTTGCGAGATAAGAGACCGCGCGGGTGCTTCTCAATCGTGTCTCGACGCACCCCCCTCATGCGTCCGGCACGCGCGCATTTTTAACGGTTCTCGTTTCCCGGGGGCGGCAAAGGACGCGCGATGCAGGCACGGGTTCGGGTTCTCGCGGCGTTGGCGGCCGGATGCGCCGTCGGGGTCGCGATGATGGCCAACGATCATGCCCGCGACGCTGGCTGGGCCGTCACCGCGAACCAGATCGCCGACGCGCGGGCGTATGGGAAGCCGGGGGTCGAGATTGCCCCAGGCCGCTTCGTGTCCGAGCCGCTCCCGAGCGAGCACGCCGCTTTGCTGCCGGTGAAGTGGCTGCTGCTCGGTGCCGCCGCCGCCGCCGCGGTGTTCGTCGGAACGCGACGGCGGGGGTGAGCTGACTTTCCGCCGCGGCCCCCGACCTCGCGCCTCTTTCATTCCCTGCAGAGGGGGGAGGAAAGAGCGCGTCACGCCTCCCGCGCCAGCGCCTTCGCGTCGCGCCCGACCACGCCGGCGAGGCTCGTCAGCCCCTCCGATCGCATCCGCTCGACCAGGCCGCGCTTGATCGTGCCGACGAGGCCGGGGCCTTCGTAGACGAGGGCCGAGTAGAGCTGGAGAAGGCTCGCGCCGGCGCGGATCTTGGTCCAGGCGGTCTCGGCCGAGTCGACGCCGCCGACGCCGACCAGGGGCAGCCGGTCGCCGACGCGCAGGTAGGTCTCGGCCAGCATCCGCGTCGAGGCCGAGAATAGCGGCCGGCCGGACAGGCCCCCGGTCTCGCCCGCGAGCGCCGTCTCGGCGAGGAAGGCCGGCCGCGCCACCGTGGTGTTCGAGACGACGAGCGCCTGCACCCGGCGGCGAACCGCCGTGGCGCAGATCGCGTCCAGGGCGTCGAGGGTGATGTCGGGGGCGATCTTCAGAAGGATCGCGGCCTTCTCCGATCCGATCCGGGCGGAGGCCGCGTCGCGGGTCGCGACCACCCGGGCGAGCAGGTCGTCGAGGAAGGCCTCGCCTTGCAGGTCGCGCAGGCCCGGCGTGTTGGGCGACGAGACGTTGACGGTGACGAAGTCCACGAGCGGCGCGAGCCGCCCGGTGCAGGCGACGTAGTCGGCGAGCCGGTCGACGGCCTCCTTGTTGGCGCCGATGTTGACCCCGACGATCCCCGGCCGCCCGGCCCGCGCGCGCAGGCGGTCGGCGACCACGTCGAGGCCGGCGCTGTTGAGGCCGAAGCGGTTGATCACCGCCCGGTCCCGCGGAAGCCGGAACACCCGCGGGCGCGGGTTGCCGGGCTGGGGCTTGGGCACCACGCCGCCGACTTCGACGAAGCCGAAGCCGAAGCCAAGCAGCGCGTCGGCCGCCTGCGCGCCCTTGTCGAAGCCCGCCGCCAGGCCGACCGGGTTCGGGAACCGGCGGCCGAACGCCTCGACCGCGAGGCGGGAATCGTCGGCGGGCGGCGTGCGCGGCGGCATCAGGCTGAGCGCGCGAACGGTCAGGTTGTGCGCGTGCTCGGCGTCGAGGCCGTGCAGCGCCGGGCGCAGCAGCGGAAATAGGGCGCCGATCATGCCGGGATCTCCGCCGGCAGCACGTGCGCGCCGTCCGGCCCGAGCGGCATCGGGCTCACGCGGCGCACCGCGTCGAGGGGCAGGTCGCCGTAGAGATGCGGAAACAAGTCGCCGCCGCGCGAAGGCTCGTAGCGCAGCGCCGGACCGAGCGCTTCGGCGTCGACGGCGACGAGCAGGAGCCCGTCGCGACCGGAAAAATGCCGCCGCGCGGTCTCGGCCACCTGCTCGGCTGTGGAAAAGTGGATGAAACCGTCGGCCCGGTCGATCTCGGCGCCGACGAAGCGACCGAGGGCTTCCGCCTCGCGCCACAGCCTCTCGGGACAGATCTTGTAGATCGACGTCATCGGCGCACCCGCTTTTCGATGCGCCGTCGATAGGGCGACGGGCGGTTCCCTGGCAACCGTCCGGCAACCATCCCGACGGTTGTAACGACCTCCGGGAGGCGTGGATTAGCCATTCGGCCGATTGCCTTTCTCGATCCGTAGTTCTACTTTCCTACAACTAGGCCGTGCGTCTCTGCGGTCGTCTTCGCCTTGGTCTCGCATGCTGTCCCACGAGCAGATTTGGAATGCCATCGACCGTCTGGCCGAGCGGCACGGCTTCTCCCCATCCGGCCTCGCCCGACGTTCCGGGCTCGACGCCACCAGTTTCAACCGGTCCAAGCGCGTCGGCGTCGACGGACGCAAGCGCTGGCCCTCCACCGAGTCGGTGTCCAAGGTCCTAGCCGCCACCGGCGCCAGCCTCGACGACTTCCTCAGGTTGATCGAGGCCCGCGAGGGTCCGCCGCGCGCCACCGTGCCGCTGATCGGCCTGACCCAGGCCGGCGCCGGCCGCCAGTTCACCGACGAGGGCATGCCGACCGGCGGCCCCGGCTGGGAGGAGATCGAGTTTCCCGATCTCGGCGAGGAGCGCGCCTTCGCCCTGGAGGTGCAGGGCGAGTCGATGCTGCCGCTGTTCCGCGACGGCGACGTGCTGATCGTCTCGCCCTCGGCCGGCGTCCGCAAGGGCGACCGCGTGGTGGTGCGGCTGCATTCCGGCGAGGTCATCGCCAAGGAGCTGCGCCGCCGCACGGCACGCACCGTCGAGCTCGCCTCGCTCAACCCCGAGCACGACGACCGCACCCTGAACGTCGGCGAGATCGCCTGGATCGGCCGGGTGATGTGGATCCGGCAGTAGGGGGGTCGGGGGCGCTCTCGCGTTTCGCTTCCACCCTCGCTCCGTCGTCTCGCACCCGCGCCCCGTCGCCCGGGGCTGCGCAGCGGAGCCCGGGATCGAGAGGCGCCGACGGCGCCCAACCGAGCGCAACCTGCGGTCTGGGTTCCGGGCTCGCCTGCGGCGCCCCGGGATCACGCGATCGTGTCGATAGGCCTTCTTTCATTCAACCTAGGTGGAAGGCCGGCACACGAACCCATCCGGTGACCGCCTCACCCCCGGGGCGCCGCTTCAGGCTTGGCCGTCCGGGCCGATGTCGCTATCGCTGAGCGGTCGGAGCCGCGGCTTCGCGAGGCCGGACGAGAGCATGGCAGAGCCCGACGCGGACGGCTTGAACGAACCGGCGCCGGACGCCGGCTGGATCGCGCTGCTCGATGCCGCCGCGCCCGCCTTCCTCGCCGACCCGCGCCGGCCGGACGAGCCGATCGTCCACGCCAACCCGGCCCTGCTGGACCTCGCCGGCCTGGAGGCCGCGGCCCTGGTCGGGCGCAACGTCCGGCTGCTGGCGGCCGACCGGCGCGCCCTCGACGACGGCGCCGAGTTCCTGGCGGCGCGGGGCGACGGCACCACCTTCTGGGCGCGCGTGACGCTGTGCCCTGTCGCCGGCAGCCCCTATCGGTTGGGCCAGGTCTTCGACGTGACCCGGCGGCGCGACGCCGAGAGCGCCCTCGTGCTCTCGCGCCAGCGCGAGGCCCTGGGGTTGCTCACCAACAGCGTCGCGCACGAGTTCAACAACTTCCTCCAGATCCTGATCGGCTACATCGACGGGCTGAAGCGCCGGCTCGGCGACAGCCAGGAGCCGTTCATCCAGCGGGCGATGAGCCGCTCCACCGACGCGACCGAACGCGCCGCCGTGCTCACGCGCCAGCTGCTGGCCTATTCGCGCAAGATCGCCCCCGACGTGCGCCCGATCGACCTCGACGCGCTCGTGGCCGCCACCGTGGAGCGCCTGCGGCCCGGCCTGCCCGTGGGGGTGCGCTTGGAGCTTGCCGGCACGCCCGGCCTGCCGCGGGCGATCAGCAACCCGCTGCAGGTCGAGCTGGCGCTCGGCCACGTGGTCACCAACGCGTGCGAGGCGATGCCGGACGGCGGCACCATCCGGATCGAGAGTTTCCGCATCGCGCCGGGCGACCGCTCGGTGCAGCGTCCGGAGGACGGCGCCGTCGGCATCCGCATCACGGATACCGGCGCCGGCATGTCGCCGGAGATGCTGGCCCGGGCGCTCGCGCCCTTCGCCACCAGCCGCGAGGCCGGGCGCGGGGCCGGGCTCGCCATCGTGCACGGGCTGATGAAGCGGCAGAACGGCACCATCGCCCTCGACAGCCGGCCGGGGGAGGGCACGCAGGTGCGTCTGGTCTTCCCGGCGGCGCCCGAGCGGCCTGCGGCCCCCCTGCGCTGACGAATTGTCAGGGATGACGCGAAAAACATCGCGAGGCGACGGACTAAAACACGCCGCCCGGCGTCACCATCTTATGCGTCGGCGTTCGCGCCAAGACGTTCGACGACGCAAAGGCGTCCGACGACGTCCGGGACGTTTCGAGATGACCAGGGGCCGATCGATGCTCACCTCCACCACGCGCCGCAAGCGTGCGGCGACCTTTCTGGCGCTGGCTGCCGCGTTGACGGTCGCAGCGCCCGCCGTCGAGGCCCGTCCTGGCGGCGGCGGCAGCATGGGGTCGCGCGGCTCGCGCACCTTCAACGCGCCGTCGGCCACCACGACGGCGCCGACCGCCGCGCCGATGCAGCGCACGCAGACGCAGCCCACGCCCGGCATGAACAACCCGGGCATGAGCAACCCGGGGATGCAGGCGCCGGCCGCGCGCCCCCGCTTCGGCGGCGGCTTCATGGCGGGCCTGCTCGGGGCCGGCCTTCTCGGCGCGCTGCTCGGCGGCGGCTTCTTCGGCGGGCTCGGCGGCATCGCCTCGATGCTCGGCCTGCTGCTGCAGGTCGGCCTCGTCGTGCTGCTGGTGTCCTTTGCCGTGCGCTGGTTCCGCCGCCGCAACGGCGAGCCGGCGACGGCGGGCGCGCCCTATGCGCGCTCGGGCCTCGACCCGAACGCAGCGGGGGGCAGCAACGCTGGCCCCGGCGGTGCTGCGGGCGCCGGTGGCATGCTCGGCGGCGCCCAGCGCCCGCCGCAGCAGCGCCCGGTGCAGATCGGCCCGAACGACTTCCAGTCGTTCGAGCGCCTGCTCGGCGAGGTGCAGGACGCCTATTCCCACGAGAACATGGTCGGCCTGCGCAACCTCGCGACGCCGGAGATGGCCGGCTACTTCGAGGAGGAGCTGCGCGGAAACAAGGCCCGCGGCGTCGTCAACCGCATTACGGACGTGAAGCTCCAGCAGGGCGACCTGTCGGAGGCCTGGGGCGAGGGCGCGCAGGAATTCGCCACGGTGGCGATGCGCTACACGCTCAAGGACGAGACGATCGACCGGAACACCAACCGCGTCGTCGAGACCGAGCCGGGCGAGGCGACCGAGCTCTGGACCTTCGCGCGCAACCCGGGCCGTCCGTGGATCCTCTCGGCGATCCAGCAGACCCGCTAACGCGGCACGAATCGGAGAAACGGGCCGGCGTCCCTCACGGGGCGCCGGCTTTCTTCTGCGCGTCCCACAGGTTGGCGAGCCGCACGAAGCCCGCCACCGGCACCTCCTCGGCCCGCGCGGTCTCTGCGATGCCGGCCTCGGCCAGCAGCGCGGTCGGCTCCGGCGTCAGGCTCTTCAAGCTCTGGCGCAGCATCTTTCGGCGTTGCCCGAAGGCCGCCCGCGTCACCGTTTCCAGCGCCCGCGCCCGGCAGGGCAGGGGGACGGCGCGCGGGACGATTCGGACGACGCTCGACGTCACCTTCGGCGGCGGCACGAAGGCGGAGGGCGCCACGTCGAACAGGATGTCGCTCTGCGTGCGCCAGCCGCAGAGCACGCCGAGGCGGCCGTAATCGGCGCGCTCGGTCTCGTCGGCGACGATGCGCTCGGCGACCTCGCGCTGGAACATCAGCGTAGCGCTATCCCACCACGGCGGCCAGGCCGCGTCGTCGAGCCAGCCGGTGAGCAGGGCGGTGCCGACGTTGTAGGGCAGGTTCGCCACGATCCGCGCCGGCCCGTCGCAGACGAGGGGCCGGGGGTCGAAGGCGAGGGCGTCGGCGTCGACGACCGTCAGCCGACCCGGGTAATGCGCCGCGATCTCGGCCAACGCCGGCAGCGCGCGGGGATCGCGCTCGACGGCGATCACCCGCGCGGCCCCCTCCGCGAGCAGCGCCCGCGTCAGCCCGCCGGGTCCCGGCCCGACCTCGAGCACGGTGACGCCCGCGAGCGGCCCGGCCGCGCGGGCGATGCGCCCGGTGAGGTTGAGGTCGTAGAGGAAGTTCTGCCCGAGCGCCTTCTTCGGCTCCAGCCCATGCCGCGCCACCACCTCGCGCAGGGGGGGCAAGCCGTCGGAGGCGGTCATCGGGCGGTTCGCTTGTCAAAGATCGCGAAGGCGTTGGAAGGTGCGCGCGTCCCCTCTCCCCGCGCGGGGGGAGAGGCCCGGCCGCACCTTGCCGTGCGGCCGGGAAGAGGAGGCGAAGCCTTAGCGGCGGTGAGGGGGCGCTTCCGGAAGAGCCTCAACCGGCGTCGCCCCCTCACCATCGGCTGCCGCCTCGCTTTGCCGACGACGAGGTCGGCAAAGCCCTCTCCCCGCGCGCGGGGAGAGGGGATGCGCGCGGAAGCGGGCGCACCGCCTGGCAAGGACCAGCTCACAACTCGTCCTCCGCATCGAAATGCGCGGCCGGCATCGAGCGCGGGCGGCCGACGTAGGCGTTCAGCGGAATGATGTCGGCGGTGCGGCCCGCGCCGCCGGCCCGCGCCGCCGCGGTGCGGGCGAGGCGGTCGGCGAGCCGGATCGCGGCGATCAGGCTGTCGGGGCGGGCGAGGCCCTTGCCGGCGATGTCGAAGGCGGTGCCGTGGTCCGGCGAGGTGCGCACGAAGGGCAGCCCGAGGGTGACGTTGACGCCGTCGTCGAAGGCGATGGTCTTCACCGGGATCAGCGCCTGGTCGTGGGTCGGGCACAGCGCCACGTCGTAGGTCCGTCGCGCCCGCTCGTGGAACAGCGTGTCGGCGGGAAGCGGCCCGCGGATGTCGATGCCCTCGGCGCGCAACCGCGCCACCGCCGGCGCCAGCACGTCGCGGTCCTCGTGGCCGATCGTCCCGGATTCACCCGCATGCGGGTTGAGGCCGGCGAGCACCAGCCGGGGCGCTTCGAGGCCGAAGCGCTCGGCGAGGTCTCGGGCGACGATGCGGGCGGTCTCGACCACGAGGTCCTGCGTCAGCAGCCCGGGCACGTCGCGCAGCGGCACGTGGATCGTCACCGGCACCACTGCGAGCGTCTCGCTCCAGATCATCATCACCGGGCGCGGCGGCGACCGGCCGGGGGCGACCGCGAGCGCCGCCAGGAACTCGGTGTGGCCGGGATGGGCGAACCCCGCCCAGGTCAGCACGAACTTGGCGATCGGGTTGGTGACGACCGCCGCCGCCCGGCCCGTGCGGACGAAGCCGACGGCGGCGGTGATGGACTCGATCGTCGCGCCGGCCGTAACCGAATCCGGGACGCCGGGCTCGGCGAAGGTCTCGTTCCCGCTCGGCAGCGCCACCACGGGGAGCGCGCGGGGGAACACCTCGGTCGCGGTCTCGGGGTCGATCTCGGCGATCGGCACGGCGAGGCCAAGGCGGTTCGCGGTCCGCTCGACGAAGGCCGGGTCTGCCACGAGGAAGAAGGCGGGGAGTGGGTCGGCGGGCGTGCTGGCGAGCCAGGCCGCAAGCACCAGTTCCGGTCCGATCCCGGCAGGGTCTCCGAGCGTCAAGGCGAGGGGGAGCATCGGGGTCGGCGGGGTTTCGCGGCGGGAGGCCTGCCTTAGCAGGAGCCTCCCATCGCCGCGAGCCCGTGCGTCTTAGCCGTCAATGCGCCGAGGCGATGCCGTCCGCCGTGGTGGCGGTGCCGACGTTCTGGCGCAGGTCCGCCTCGCCCAGGGTCTTGAGCTCGACGCGCAGCAGCACGGTCTGGTTGCGCTCGGAGACGCCGGTCACCGTGGCGATCGGCGAGACGATGTAGTTGAGCGAGACCGTGGTGCACTCGTCCTGGTAGCCGGCGCCGACGCTCATGCCGGAGAGGTAGAACCGGCCCGGGTTCTGGTAGGTCGGCAGGTTGCCGACGGGGTTGGCGATGTAGCTCGTCAGCGCCTCGGAATAGAGCGTCCGGGTGTCGAGGTAGTGGGTCAGGTCGACGAGCGCCGAGCCGGTGACGAACCAGTTCGGGGTGATGTTGTAGGTCGCCGTCGCGGTGATGCCCTCGCGGCGATGGCTGAAGCCGAGCAGCGGCTGCGCCTCGTAGTACGAGTAGAACGCCGAGAGCGACAGCGGCAGGAACGGCGCGAACCGGGCGGTGATGCCGGTCTCGAAGCGGTTCACCTTGAAGTCCGCCTGGTCGAAGCGGGCGCGCGTGATCAGGCTGATGTTCTGGTTCGGCGAGACCTGGACGCGGCCGACGAAGTCGGAGGCCGCGGTTTCCAGGCCTGAGTTCAGGCCGACGTTGGCGATGTCGCCGCGGCGGAACGAGTTGACGCCCGCGATCTGGATCGACTCGCCGAACATCGCGTTCGCGTACCAGCCCGAGGCGGTGACCACCGAGTACTGCGCGCCCAGGTTGGTGCGCACGCCGCCCTCGACCCGGTCGTAGCCGGAGAACTTGTCCCACTGGAACAGCGAGGTGTCGTCGAAGACGAGGCTCTGCGCGTCCTCGTTCGGCAGGTGGCCGATCCGGTTCTCGGACGGCCGGGCGATGACCTGGGCGATCGGCTCGAGGGTGTGGACGCCGAGCGGCCCGAAGTCGCTGACGAAGGGATAGCGATAGTCGATGCCGACCGCCGGCATCACGCGGCCGGTGAAGCCGTCGTCGACCGAGGCGATCTGCGGCACCAGGGCGTTCTGGTAGCCCGACAGGCTCGGGTTCACGAAGAACGCGTCGGTGCGCAGGTACGCGAACGGCGTGATCGCCTGGCCGAGGTCGTCGATGAAGGTCCGGCGCCAGGAGAGCTGGGCCGAGGCGCGGGTGTCCGTGCCTGCCAGGCCCCGCACCAGGCAGGTGTTGCGGTTGAAGGTCGTGCAGGTCTCGTAGAGCGGATAGCTAATGCCGTTGACGCTCGGGCTGAACAGGTAGGTGCCGGTGCGCGGCAGGCCCTGGAAGTCGGTCGCCTCGCGGGTCAGGCTGGTGATGTTGGCCTGGAAGCGGACCTCGCCGCCGAGCTCGCCCGGGCCGTTGATGCGCTTGTCGTAGTCGATCACCGGCAGGACGAGGGGCTGCTCCTTCTGCCAGTCGAAACTCGACAGGCCCTTGAAGTAGTAGCCGCGCATCTCGAAGTACGAGCGGTCGCCCTGACCGATCAGGTACGCGGTCGACACCGCCTCACGGAAGTAGTCCGTCGTGATCGACTGGTTGCGGATCCGGTAGTTGTCGAGGAACCACTTGTCGGTCACGCCGACGAGGTCCCAGCCGGTGCGCCAATTCTCGTTGATGTAGAACCGACCCTTGGATTCGATCGAGCCGCGGAAGTCGCGGTCGCCGGCGCCCAGCGGCCCCGGCAGGAAGGCCGAGGGTGTCGTCTGGAAGATGCCGGAGACGCGCAGGTTGTAGCTGCCGTTGTCGAGGCGCTGGCGGAACTCGCCCTGCCCGAGCACGCCCTGGCGGCTCAGGAAGGACGGCGACAGGGTCAGGTCGTAGTCCGGCGCGAGGTTGAAGAAGTACGGCACCGTCAGGCCTGTGCCGAGCGCCGTCGAGTTGATGAAGCGCGGGGTGAGGAAGCCGCTCTTGCGCTTCACCGTCGGGTCGGCGGACTCGAAGTACGGCAGGTACGCCACCGGGATGCCGGCGATCTCGACCGTCGAATCCTCGAAGTAGATCGTGTGCGTCTCGTTGTTGTGAATGATCTTGGCGGCGCGCACCTGCCACAGCGGCGGCTTCTCCGGGTGGTCGCGGCAGGGCTCGCAGGCGGTGTAGGTGCCGTAGTCGAAGCTGGTCTGTTCGCCTTCGAGGCGCTCGCCGCGCGGGGACGAGAACCGCGTGCGGATGGTCTCGCCCTTCTTCACCACCGTCTGCTGGATGCGCAGGCTGTCGATGAAGCCGCTCTTGAAGTCGTCGGTCAGCTCCATCTTCTCGCCGGTGACGACCGCGCCGTCTTGGTCGGTCAGGCGAACGTTGCCCTCGGCGAAGACGCGGCTCGACGCTCGGTCGTAGCGGACGCGGTCGGCCTGCAGCGTGCGCGGGCCGTAATGCAACTCGGCGTTGCCGCGGGCGGTGACGGTGTTCTTGTCGTTGTCGTAGATCAACTCGTCGGCCTCGACGAGGAGCTTGTCGCCGGGCTTTCCGGCCACGGGTTTGCCGGCCGAAGGCTTGGCTGCGCCCGGCAGGCCCTGGGCGTCGGCGGGCACGGTGCCGCCGATCGGCGCCGCGGCGCAGAGGAGCGTCAGCAGCCCGAGGACCTTCGCGATGTCGGCGACCTTACGCAACGCCTGTCCCAACTCCGGTGACGACCGCCGCCACGTTTCCGTCCACGTCCGCCTCCCGCGCCCACGTCCGATACCCGCATCCGAGGCGCGGGCGTCAGCCGTCTTCCTGGTACAGAAGCGTGAGCGTACCGAGAAGGCTTCCTACCACGGCCGGGAACCACGCCGCCA
Source organism: Methylobacterium sp. WL8 (assembly GCF_008040045.1). Lineage (NCBI taxonomy): Bacteria > Pseudomonadati > Pseudomonadota > Alphaproteobacteria > Hyphomicrobiales > Methylobacteriaceae > Methylobacterium > Methylobacterium sp. WL8. Next base: position 161,566 of record NZ_VRVF01000002.1, read on the forward strand.
CCGGCGCCGCGACGATCCCGGAGGCTCCGAGGCCTTCCATCACTTGGCGGGCGACGTACAGGGCGAACCCCGCCGCGACCCCGCCGAGCACCAGCTTTCCCACACCACCAAAGCGGAAGAACCGTAAGGAAACGGTTGCCGCCACCAGCACCATGGCCAGGAAGAGGATCGGCCTGGCCCAGAGCACATCATACTGGAGACGGTAGCGGGTGGCATCCAACCCCGCCCGCTCGGTGCGTGCGATGGTGTCGGGTAGTTGCCAGAATGGCACGGATTCCGGGGGGGTGAAGCGCTGCCGCACCTGGCTCGGGTCGAGGGTCGATGCGATGAGGTAGGTGCCGAACGAATCCGGCGGGGCGCCTGGCGTCAGCACCCGGGTGTCCGTGAGCTCCCAGTAGCCGTCGTGCAGGCTCGCCCGCGCGGCGACGATCTGGGAGACGAAGCGGCCTTCCGCGTCGAAGGTGAAGACCTGGACGCCGGCCAGCGTCGTCGTGCCCTCGATCGCGGTCTCGGCGCGGATGATGGCGCCGCCGTCGAGGCTCTTCTGGCGGATCCACAGGTCCTTGCCCGAGGAGGCCTTGGTCGACTTGGCGAAGATCTTCGCCTCGATCTCGGTGGAGCGCTGCTTCATCATCGCCGAGACCGGGTTGTAGACCCCGACCGTGAAGGCGCCGAGCGCCAGCGCCACGAAGAAGCCCGGCTGCAGGAACTGCCAGGCCGAGATCCCGGCGGCGCGCGCCACCACGAGCTCGAGCTTGCGCGAGAGCTGGAGCAGGGCCGCCATCGAGCCGAACAGCACCGCGAAGGGCAGCACGCCCTCGGCCACCGCCGGCGTGCGGTAGAGCGAGAGCTGGGCCATCAAACCTGTGGACGCGCCCTCCGCGTCGCCGGCGCGGCGCAGCAGCTCGACGAAATCCAGGGTGTAGACGAGCGCGAAGACGGTGATGAACACGCCGAGCACGGTGCGCGCGAAGCGGGCGGCGAAGTAGCGCCCGAGGGTGAAGCCGATCAGCATGACGGCTCAGCCGGCGGCGAGCCGGGGTGCGCGGAAGCGCCCCCGCAGGGCGGATACGATCCGGGCGTTGAGGCCGCGCACCGCGGGCCCCTGGAAGATCACGAGCGACGACAGCGCGATCGCCAGCAGCGGCACCGCGTAGATCGCCACCACCGCGCCGGCGCTGCGGGTCGCCGCGCTGGTTGCGGTGAAGCCGGCGATGCGCAGCGCGACCACCGCCAGCACCGCGCCGGCCATCGCGCCGGCCCGGCCCTGGCGCGTGGTGCGCGGGTCGCCGAGCGCGGCGAAGGCGATGAAGACCAGTGCCAGCGGATAGAGCCAGGCCGAGAGCCGGTCGTGCAGCTCGGCCCGGAAGCGGCCCTTCTGCAGCTTGAAATAGCCCTCGCTCTTGTCGGGGAAGAGCAGCTGCGCGGTCGAGCGCTCGCGCGGCTTGTACACCGTGTCGGCGTCCGGCGGCGCGAAGGCCGCGAGGTCGATCGTGTAGCGCTCGAAGGTCAGGATCGAAGAATCCCGGCTGTCCTTCTGCTGCTGGTGCACGCTGCCGTTCTGCAGGGCGAGGTAGCTGCCGCCGTCCACGTCGATCGCGTTGCCGCGCTCGGCGAGGTAGACCTTGGTCTTGCCGGCCTCGCGCCGGTCCTGGATGAACAGCCCGAGCAGGGCGCCGCCGGGGCCGCGCTCGCGGAAGTGGAAGGTGATGCCGTTGTCGAGCTGGGTGAACTGCCCTTCCTTGACGACGTTGGCGATGAAGTCGCCGCGCACGCGGGTGATCACGTCGCGCAGCTCCTGGAAGCTCGCCGGCATCACGACGATGGTGATGAAGCCGACGAGCGCGCTCACCGCGAAGGCCAGCGTGAGGAAGGGCCGCAGGATCGCCCTCGGCTTCATCCCGGCCGCCGACATCACGATCAGCTCCGAATCGCCGTTGAGGCGGTTCAGCGCGTAGACGACGGCGATGAACAACGCGACCGGCGCGATCACCACCACCAGCGTCGGCAGCGACAGGCCGGTGATGAACAGGAAGACCAGCACGGTCTGGCCCTTGGCCGTGATCAGGTCGAGCTCGCGCAGCGCCTGCGTTACCCAGATCGTGCCGACGAGGCCGACCAGGCAGGCGAGGAACGCCGCGAGCGCGATGCGGAAGATGTAGCGCGCGATCTGCGTCATCGAATCATCCCCGCCGCCCTCATCACAGCGC